>NZ_JAZGTF010000009.1:0-259651 GCF_037389125.1 Photobacterium sp. MCCC 1A19761 | reverse complement strand
TTACTGATTTCTTGCCGCCGCTTTTTAAGAAAAAGCAGAAGCAAAAATAAATTGACTGTGCCGATATAGCCGAAGCTATGTCGTATTGGTCACTCAGTTCACTGATAAATCTTTTGACTATCATTACACGAGTGCCCACACAGATTGCATGGTCAAATTGTTAAAGAACTAATTATTCAACAAGTTAACTTCAAAGTTTGAACTTTCTTGTCGAACAGGGCAGCCATTCTATCGAATCAATCTTCAGTGTCAAACACTTTTTTTCAGATTAATTCTTGGTGCCTTACTGTGGAACTCTGCTCGCTATTTGCTTGCTTCGTCCCTGTCAGTGAGGCGGCATTATAGAGAACCAAATTCGGTTGGCAACCCCAAAATTTCAAAAAGAATGTTGAGCGATTGAAAAATAACCACCAGAAAGCAAAATCGCTGTCTTTTAACACTCCCCTCTCCCTATTTTTCAATTTTGACCTTGTCGAAGAATAAACAAGCAGGAGCAAAACATGGGTCATAGGGCAAGCGCTCCCCGAAATCTACATGCAAAGGAAAAGGAAAAGGAAAAGGAAAAATTTAGAACTATCTATAAAGGAGTGAATAAAGAATAGAGTTTCATCCCAGCGGTTTAATCAAAACTACAGGTATAAAAAAAGCCGAGTCAATGACTCGGCCTCTTTCATTTAACGCGCATTTGCTTATTCAGCAGCAGCTTCTTCCTGAACTTCAGGACGGTCTACTAGCTCGATGTAAGCCATAGGGGCTTTATCGCCAGCACGGAAACCGCATTTCATAATACGAGTGTAACCGCCTGGACGCTGAGCAAAACGTGGACCTAATTCGTTAAATAGTTTCGCAACAACTTCGTTATCACGAGTACGTGCGAATGCCAGACGACGGTTAGCAACACTGTCAGTCTTAGCTAGGGTAATCAATGGCTCAATTACGCGACGCAGCTCTTTTGCCTTAGGCAGGGTAGTCTTGATAAGCTCGTGACGTACCAGAGAGCCAGCCATGTTGCTGAACATCGCTTTGCGATGGCTGCTGTTGCGGTTGAGTTGACGACCACTCTTACGATGGCGCATGACCTAATCCTTCTAACTAGATATCAGTAACTATTAATCTTCAGCGATTGATGCTGGCGGCCAGTTCTCTAGGCGCATACCCAGAGAAAGACCACGTGATGCCAGCACGTCTTTAATTTCAGTCAAAGACTTCTTACCCAGGTTAGGCGTTTTCAGAAGCTCAACCTCAGTACGCTGAACAAGATCACCGATGTAATGGATCGCTTCTGCTTTCAGACAGTTAGCAGAGCGAACAGTTAGTTCAAGATCGTCTACAGGACGCAGTAGGATCGGATCGAACTCAGGCTTCTCTTCTTTCTCTTCAGGAACTCGTACATCACGCAGATCTACGAATGCATCCAGTTGCTCGGCCAGAATTGTAGCCGCGCGACGGATAGCTTCCTCAGGATCAAGCGTACCGTTTGTCTCCATATCGATAACCAGCTTATCCAGGTCTGTACGTTGTTCAACACGTGCAGCCTCAACAGCATAAGCGATACGGTCAACTGGGCTGAAAGTTGCATCAACTAGCAGACGACCAATTGGGCGCTCATCTTCTTCAGTATGAATACGAGCAGACGCTGGTACGTAGCCACGACCACGCTCTACCTTGATGCGCATGCTGATGTCAGCATTGTCATCAGTTAGGTGGCAGATTACGTGCTCTGGGTTCGCAATCTCAACATCACCGTCGTGGGTGATGTCACCTGCAACAACAGGGCCTGCACCAGACTTATTCAGAGTAAGGATAACTTCGTCTTTACCCTCAACCTTAACGGCCAGGCCTTTAAGGTTCAGAAGGATCTCAAGAACATCTTCCTGTACTCCTTCTTTGGTGCTGTACTCGTGTAACACACCGTCGATCTCTACTTCAGTGACAGCACAACCCGGCATTGAAGATAGTAGGATGCGACGTAGAGCATTACCCAGAGTGTGACCGAAACCACGCTCTAGCGGCTCAAGAGTTACTTTTGCATGCGTCGTGCTAACTTGTTCAATATCAACAAGACGCGGCTTAAGAAATTCTGTTACAGAACCCTGCATTGTGTCCTCTCTTAACTATAGCCTTACTTAGAGTAAAGCTCGACGATCAGGTGTTCGTTGATGTCGGCAGACAAATCAGAACGTTCTGGAAGACGCTTGAACGTACCTTCCATTTTGCTGTTGTCTACTTCGACCCAAGTCGGTAGTTCACGCTGAGTAGCAACTTCTAGAGCTGCTTTGATGCGTGCTTGGTTCTTAGCTTTCTCACGAACGCTAACAACGTCGTTAGCCGCTACCTTGAAAGAAGGAACGTTTACGACTTGACCGTTAACTAGGATCGCTTTGTGGCTTACCAGCTGACGTGCTTCAGCACGAGTTGAGCCGAAGCCCATGCGGTAAACTACGTTATCCAGACGACCTTCCAGAAGTTGCAGCAGGTTTTCACCTGTGTTGCCTTTCAGGCGAGCAGCTTCTTTGTAGTAGTTACGGAATTGTTTTTCCAGAACGCCGTAAGTACGACGAACTTTTTGCTTCTCACGAAGCTGAACGCCATAGTCAGATAGACGACCGCGACGAGCGCCGTGTACACCTGGTGCGTTATCGATTTTACACTTGGTATCAATCGCGCGAACGCCAGACTTAAGGAACAAGTCTGTACCTTCACGACGGCTAAGCTTCAGCTTAGGACCCAAATATCTTGCCATGTTCTTTCTCCAGTTTTCCTAGAAACGAAACGTTATACGCGACGTTTCTTAGGTGGACGACAACCGTTATGAGGGATCGGAGTCGCATCAACAATGTTAGTGATACGGAAACCCGCAGCGTTCAGAGCGCGGATAGTAGACTCACGACCTGGACCTGGGCCCTTAACCATAACTTCCAGGTTCTTAACGCCATATTCTTTGGCCATTTCACCACAACGCTCAGCAGCAACCTGTGCAGCGAACGGAGTAGATTTACGAGAACCACGGAAACCAGAACCACCGGCAGTTGCCCAAGAAAGAGCATTACCTTGACGGTCAGTAATGGTTACGATTGTGTTGTTGAAAGAAGCATGAATGTGCGCAACGCCATCAGCAACTTGCTTACGTACGCGCTTACGAGCGCGAGTTGGTTGTTTAGCCATTGTACTCTACCTTATCCGACTATTTTTTGATCGGCTTGCGCGGACCCTTACGGGTACGTGCGTTGGTTTTAGTACGCTGTCCACGTAGTGGTAGACTGCGACGATGACGAAGACCACGGTAACAACCAAGGTCCATCAGACGCTTGATGTTCATGGAAACTTCACGACGTAGATCACCTTCTACAGTGTACTTAGCTACACCATCACGCAGTAGATCGATCTGCTCTTCAGTCAGTTCACTGATCTTAACATCTTCAGCAATACCCACTTCAGCTAGGATAGCTTTTGAGCGAGTTTTGCCGATGCCGTAGATCGCTGTAAGAGCGATTACAGAATGTTTATGATCAGGAATGTTAATGCCTGCAATACGGGCCACTATTCACTCCTAGTACTTTTCAAGAATAACCGCTGCAAAGCCCGTTTAGGATACGCAGCGGTGGGACAATTCTTTTGCACACACAAAAGATTGGTTGGCTAATTTAGCCAACCTACCTTCAATTTGCAAGAAATATTTCTGCTAATTAGCCTTGGCGCTGTTTGTGCTTTGGCTCACTGCAAATTACACGCACAACACCGTTGCGCTTGATAACTTTACAGTTACGGCAGATTTTCTTAACGGAAGCACGAACTTTCATTGCTAAACTCCGTAAATGGATAACTAGTCTTATCGGCCGTGGCCTTTAAGGTTAGCCTTTTTCAAAACAGACTCATATTGTTGAGACATCAGATGTGTCTGAACTTGAGCCATGAAGTCCATAATAACTACAACTACAATCAGTAGTGATGTACCGCCAAAGTAGAAGCGGACATTCCATGCAATCATCATAAACTCGGGGATCAGACAGATAAAGGTAATGTACAGAGCACCTGCCAGTGTCAGGCGAGTCATCACTTTATCAATATACTTCGCGGTCTGCTCACCCGGGCGAATACCAGGTACGAACGCACCAGACTTCTTCAAGTTATCCGCTGTCTCGCGAGGGTTGAACACCAACGCGGTATAGAAGAAACAGAAGAAAATAATCGCAGCTGCATACAGCATCACATACAGTGGCTGACCTGGGCTAAGCGCCAGCGAGATATCGCTGAGCCAACCTAGATTCTCATTCTGACCGAACCACTGAGCCAGTGTACCCGGAAACAGAATAATACTGGATGCAAAAATCGCTGGAATTACCCCTGCCATGTTGATTTTCAACGGCAAGTGGGTGCTCTGCGCAGCAAAAACACGACGGCCTTGCTGACGCTTGGCGTAGTTGACGACGATACGACGCTGACCACGCTCCATGAACACCACAAAATAAATTACAGCGAAAGAAATAACTGCAATTAATAGTAGAAGAAGTACGTGCAATTCACCTTGACGTGCTTGCTCTACGGTCTGTCCAATAGCCGGCGGCAAACCTGCAACGATACCAGTAAAGATAATTACTGAAATACCGTTACCAATGCCACGCTCGGTAATTTGCTCACCCAACCACATCAGAAACATGGTACCGGTGACCAAACTCACTACCGCGACAAAGTAAAATCCAAGGCCCGGGTTAATCACCAGGCCAGGGATCATACTTGGTAACCCCGTTGCAATACCAATTGCTTGGAAGGTTGCCAAAACAAGCGTGCCGTAACGAGTGTACTGGCTAATCTTACGACGGCCAGACTCCCCTTCCTTTTTCAACTCGGCCAAAGCCGGGTGAACAACCGTCAGCAACTGGACAATAATCGATGCCGAAATATACGGCATGATCCCCAGCGCCAAGATGGAAGCACGCTCAAGTGCACCACCAGAGAACATGTTAAACAGTTCAATGACGGTGCCCTTTTGCTGTTCGAACAGATCGGCAAGTACAGCAGCGTCAATACCAGGAATAGGCACAAAGGAGCCGGCTCGGAAAATTAAGATTGCACCTAATACAAAGAGTAGGCGAGTCTTAAGCTCTGCTAGGCCACCTTGGGCGCTACGAAAATCTTGTCCTGGTTGTTTAGCCATCTGTACCTCATCCTCGAGTTAATTATTCCTCGATTTTACCGCCTGCAGCTTCGATCGCAGCTTTAGCGCCTTTAGTTACGCGTAGACCTTTCACTGTAACTGAGCGAGCGATTTCACCAGAAAGTACAACTTTCACGAACTCGATGTTCTTAGTGATTACGTTCGCAGCCTTCAGTGTTTCTAGGCTTACTACGTCACCTTCAACTTTCGCCAGCTCTGCTAGACGAACTTCAGCTGTTACCAGGCTCTTGCGAGAAGTAAAACCGAATTTTGGTAGACGCTGTTTCAAAGGCATTTGACCGCCTTCGAAGCCTGGACGTACAGAACCACCTGAACGTGATTTCTGACCTTTGTGACCACGGCCACAAGTTTTGCCCAGACCTGAACCGATACCACGGCCTACGCGCTTCGCAGAAGGCTTAGAACCCGCAGCTGGAGCTAGAGTATTCAAACGCATTCTGATTACTCCTCAACTTTAACCATGTAGATAACTTTGTTGATCATGCCGCGTACGCAAGCAGTATCTTCAAGTTCTACAGTGTGGTTGATGCGACGTAGACCCAGGCCACGCAAAGTAGCTTTATGCTTAGGCAGACGGCCGATTGAGCTCTTGGTCTGCGTTACTTTAATAGTCTTAGCCATGTCGATTACTCCAGAATTTCTTTAACAGAAAGACCACGCTTAGCAGCGATCATTTCTGGAGAGTTCATGCCACTCAAACCGTCAATAGTCGCGCGAACGATGTTGATTGGGTTTGTAGAGCCGTATGCTTTTGCCAGAACGTTGCGAACACCCGCAACTTCCAGAACTGCACGCATTGCACCACCGGCGATGATACCAGTACCTTCTGATGCAGGCTGCATGTACACTTTAGAACCAGTGTGGCGGCCTTTAACAGCGTGGTGCAGAGTACCGTCGTTCAGGGCAACAGTAACCATGTTGCGACGAGCTTTTTCCATCGCTTTCTGGATCGCAGCAGGAACTTCACGTGCCTTGCCGTAACCGAAACCAACGCGACCGTTGCCGTCACCAACTACAGTTAGTGCAGTAAAGCTGAAAATACGACCACCTTTAACCGTCTTAGATACACGGTTAACAGCGATCAGCTTTTCATGCAAATCTGATTGAGTTTTTTCGTTAGCCATCTTCCGCCTACCTTAGAATTTCAGACCAGCTTCACGAGCAGCTTCTGCTAGTGCAGCAACACGGCCGTGGTATTGGAAACCAGAACGATCGAATGCAACGTTAGAGATGCCTTTTTCAATCGCGCGCTCAGCAATAGCTTTACCTACTACTGCAGCTGCGTCTTTGTTACCGGTACCCTTAACCTGCTCACGGATCGCCTTTTCTACTGTAGAAGCGGCTGCGATTACCTCAGAACCATTTGGTGCGATAACCTGCGCGTACACGTGACGTGGAGTGCGGTGTACAACCAGGCGAGTAACGCCCAGTTCAGCAATCTTGCGACGTGCACGGGTCGCACGACGGATACGAGATGCTTTCTTATCCATAGTGTTACCTTACTTCTTCTTAGCTTCTTTAGTACGCACAACTTCGTCGGCGTAACGAACACCTTTACCTTTGTAAGGCTCAGGGCTACGGTAAGCGCGAATATCAGCAGCAACCTGACCAATCAACTGCTTATCAGTACCTGTCAGTACGATTTCAGTCTGAGTTGGACATTCAGCTTTGATACCTGCTGGTAGTTCGTGCTCAACTGGGTGCGAGAAACCAAGGGTCAGACCTACAGCGTTGCCTTTGATGGCAGCACGGTAACCAACACCCTTAAGAATCAGCTTCTTAGTGAAGCCTTCAGTAACACCAACAACCATGTTGTTAACTAGTGCACGTGCAGTACCTGCTTGTGCCCAAGCTTTTTCGAAACCTTCACGAGGACCGAAAGTGATTGTGTTTTCTTCCTGGGAAAGAACTACTGCATCATGAATAGTGCGAGTTAGTTCGCCCTTACCACCTTTTACAGTGATTTCCTGGCCGTTAAGTTTAACTTCTACGCCGGCAGGAATTACTACAGGTGCTTTTGCAACACGAGACATTTCCTACTCCTTAAGCTACGTAGCAGATAATCTCACCGCCAAGACCCGCTTTGCGAGCAGCGCGGTCAGTCATCAGACCTTTGGAAGTGGATACAACAGCAATACCCAGACCGCCCATCACTGAAGGCAGAGCATCTTTTTTCTTGTAGATGCGCAGACCTGGACGTGATACACGTTGGATTTGCTCAATAACTGGGTTCGCTTCGAAGTACTTAAGAGTCACTTCTAGCTCAGGCTTCACTTCACCAGAAATGGTGTAGTCAGCCACAAAACCTTCTTCTTTCAGCAGTTTAGCAATAGCAACTTTCAGCTTAGAAGATGGCATTTTAACAGCAACTTTTTTCGCTGCCTGACCATTGCGAATGCGGGTCAGCATATCCGAAATCGGATCTTGCATGCTCATAAGTCAATTACTCCGTGATTCTAATTTGGTAAATAATTACCAGCTAGCTTTGCGCAGACCCGGAATCTCGCCTTTCATGCAAGCTTCACGAACCTTGATACGGCATAGACCAAACTTACGCAGGTAGCCGTGTGGACGTCCAGTCTGGTTACAGCGGTTACGCTGACGAGACTTCGCAGAATCACGTGGTAGTGACTGAAGTTTAAGCACTGCATTCCAGCGGTCTTCTTCAGACGCATTCACGTCGTTGATTAGAGCTTTCAGCGCAGAACGCTTTTCAGCGAACTTTGCTACTAGCTTGGCGCGTTTTACTTCGCGCGCCTTCATGGATTCTTTAGCCATTAGTAACCCTTACTTTTACTTACGGAATGGGAAGTTAAAAGCAGATAGCAGAGCACGAGCTTCTTCGTCAGACTTCGCAGAAGTCGTGATAGTGATATCTAGACCACGTACACGATCAACTTTATCGTAATCGATCTCTGGGAAGATAATCTGCTCACGAACGCCCATGCTGTAGTTACCACGACCGTCGAATGATTTCGGGTTCAGACCACGGAAATCACGGATACGAGGAACAGCAATTGCAATTAGACGCTCGAAGAAGTCCCACATACGTTCGCCACGTAGAGTTACTTTACAGCCAATAGGGTAGCCCTCACGGATCTTAAAGCCAGCAACAGACTTACGTGCTTTAGTGATCAGCGGCTTCTGACCTGCGATTGCAGTCATGTCAGCAGCTGCGTTCTCTAGCAGTTTTTTGTCGTTGATCGCGTCGCCCACACCCATGTTCAGTGTGATTTTTTCGATCCTTGGGACTTGCATGATGCTCTTGTATTCGAACTTGTCAGCAAGCTCTTTTACAATAGTCTCTTTGTAGTAATCATGCAGTTTCGCCATAGTGTACTACTCCAGAATTACTTGATAGTTTCGCCAGTCGATTTGAAGAAACGAACTTTTTTGCCGTCTTCGAATCGGAAGCCTACACGGTCCGCTTTACCTTCACCGTTTACGATTGCAACGTTAGAAGCGTCGATTGCTGCTTCTTTCTCAACGATGCCACCTTGGATGCCCATAGCCGGTACAGGCTTCTGGTGCTTCTTCACAAGGTTGATACCTTCAACGATGATTTTACCGGTTGCTAGAACCTTAGATACTTTACCTTTCTTACCTTTGTCTTTACCAGTAAGAACGATAACTTCGTCGTTACGACGGATTTTAGCTGCCATTTGAATTACTCCTTACAGTACTTCTGGCGCTAGTGAAACGATCTTCATGAACTTGTCGTTACGAAGCTCACGAGTCACAGGGCCGAAAATACGAGTACCGATTGGTTGCTCAGTGTTGTCGTTCAACAATACACAAGCATTACGGTCAAAACGAATGACAGAGCCGTCTGGACGACGTACGCCTTTACGAGTGCGCACAACCACCGCTTTCAGTACATCACCCTTTTTTACTTTACCGCGTGGAATTGCTTCCTTAACAGTAACTTTGATGATGTCACCGATATGTGCATAGCGACGGTGTGAACCACCCAGAACCTTAATACACATTACGCTACGAGCGCCGGAGTTATCGGCAGCTTCTAGCATACTTTGCATTTGGATCATGTTAGTGCTCCGCTAATTTTAAACATCTAGACCCATCACGGGTCGCATTGCCTTTTCTACAAAGGCGGCGAATGATAACACTCTTTTCGCCCGATGGGTAGACAAAAAATAAACGGCCCCAAAGTTTTTCGGGGCCGCTCAGTTAGGATGTTGTCAAGTTCGCTTAGATGCGAGCTTTCTCAACTACGCGAACCAGAGTCCAAGATTTAGTCTTAGACAGTGGACGGCACTCACGAATTTCAACAGTATCGCCTTGGCCACACTCGTTGTTTTCGTCGTGTGCATGCAGTTTAGTCGTGCGAGTGATGTACTTCCCGTAGACTGGGTGTTTCACCTTACGCTCGATTGCAACAACGATAGACTTGTCGCCTTTGTTGCTAACTACACGACCTTGCTGAGTACGAATTTTCTCGCTCATTATGCGCCAGCCTTCTCAGTCAGAACGGTTTTAACACGTGCGATATCGCGACGTACAGCTTTCAGAGTGTGAGTCTGCTGTAGTTGACCAGTCGCAGCCTGCATACGCAGGTTGAACTGTTCGCGCAGAAGGCCCACAAGCTCAGCATTCAGCTCTTCAACGCTTTTAGCGCGCAGATCTTGTGCTTTCATCACATCACCGCCTTAGTTACGAATGTAGTCTTGATAGGTAGCTTACGTGCAGCAAGATCGAATGCTTCACGAGCCAGTGCTTCAGGAACACCATCCATTTCGTACAGAACTTTACCTGGTTGAATCTGGGCTACCCAGTATTCAACGTTACCTTTACCTTTACCTTGACGAACTTCAAGAGGCTTAGAGGTAATTGGCTTGTCTGGGAAGATGCGAATCCAGATTTGACCTTGACGTTTAATGTGACGAGTCATAGCACGACGAGCCGCTTCGATTTGGCGAGCAGTGATACGACCACGGCCAACAGCTTTCAGACCAAATGTGCCGAAGCTTACGTCAGTACCGTTCGCTAGACCGCGGTTACGACCCTTATGAGTCTTGCGGAATTTAGTGCGTTTAGGTTGCAGCATCGATAAACTCCTTATTTACGGCCTTTGCGCTGCTTCTTAGGCTTGTCAGCCTTTGGCTCAGCAACTGGCATGCCGCCCAGAACTTCACCTTTGAAGATCCAAACTTTAACGCCGATTACACCGTATTGGGTGTGAGCCGAAGAAGTTGCGTAATCAATGTCAGCACGTAGAGTGTGCAGAGGCACACGACCTTCACGGTACCACTCTGTACGTGCGATTTCAGCACCGCCAAGACGGCCGCTTACTTCTACTTTGATACCTTTCGCGCCAAGGCGCATAGCGTTCTGAACCGCACGCTTCATAGCACGACGGAACATCACACGACGCTCCAGCTGAGACGAAATGCTGTCTGCAACCAGTTGACCGTCTAGCTCAGGCTTACGTACTTCTGCGATGTTGATCTGAGCTGGTACACCAGCGATCTTCGCAACGTGAGCGCGTAGTTTTTCTACGTCTTCACCTTTCTTACCGATAACAACACCTGGACGAGCAGTGTGAATAGTCACACGGATGCTCTTCGCAGGACGCTCGATAACGATGCGTGACAGAGACGCTTTAGATAGTTCCTTAGTCAGGAACTGACGTACCTTGAAGTCGCCGTCTAGGTTGTCAGCGAACTCTTGGCTGTTAGCAAACCAAGTGGTATTCCATGGCTTAACGATGCCAAGACGAATACCATTAGGATGTACTTTTTGACCCATTGCTTTCTCTCCTAGTCTCTTAGCGGTCTGCTACAACAACAGTGATGTGGCTAGAACGCTTCAAGATGCGATCGGCACGGCCTTTAGCACGAGGCATAATACGCTTCATGGTAGGACCTTCGTCAACGAAGATTTTCGCAACATTCAGATCATCGATGTCTGCGCCTTCGTTGTGTTCTGCGTTAGCGATAGCAGATTCCAGAACTTTCTTGATCAGATCAGCAGCTTTTTTGTTGCTGAACTGTAGAATTTCTAGAGCTTGTGCAACTGGCTTGCCGCGCAGTTGATCTGCAACCAAACGTGCTTTCTGCGGTGAGATGCGAGCAAAGCGATGTTTAGCGATAGCTTCCATTACCTATACTCCTCTTAGCGCTTCTTAGCTTTCTTATCCGCAGCGTGACCGCGGTAAGTGCGTGTTGGTGCAAATTCGCCAAGCTTGTGACCGATCATTTCTTCAGAAACGAAAACAGGAACGTGCTGACGACCATTATGGACAGCGATGGTCAAACCGATCATCTGAGGGATGATCATTGAGCGACGGGACCAAGTCTTAACAGGCTTCTTGTCACCGCTTTCCACCGCTTTCTCTACCTTCTTCAGCAAGTGCAGGTCAATAAAAGGACCTTTCTTGAGAGAACGTGGCATGGCTTATCCTCTGATATAAATTACTTGTTACGACGACGTACGATGTACTTGTCGGTACGCTTGTTCTTACGAGTCTTGTAACCCTTAGTCGGTACGCCCCATGGAGTCACTGGGTGACGACCACCAGAAGTACGACCTTCACCACCACCGTGTGGGTGGTCTACTGGGTTCATTACAACACCACGTACGGTTGGGCGAACACCGCGCCAACGTGAAGCACCGGCTTTACCCAGTTCACGTAGCATGTGCTCTGCGTTGCCAACTTCACCTAGAGTCGCGCGACCTTCGGCCAGAACTTTACGCATCTCACCAGAACGTAGACGCAGAGTCACGTAAGTGCCTGCACGTGCAACGATCTGAGCATAAGCACCTGCTGAACGAGCCAGCTGAGCACCTTTACCTGGCTTCAGTTCAACACAGTGTACAGTTGAACCTACTGGGATGTTGCGCATTGGTAGGGTGTTACCAACTTTGATCGCAGCATCTGCGCCAGACTGGATAGAATCACCAGCTTTCAGACCTTTCGGTGCGATGATGTAACGACGCTCACCGTCTGCGTACAGAACCAGAGCAATGTTTGCGCTACGGTTTGGATCGTATTCTAGGCGCTCAACTTTCGCTGGGATACCATCTTTAGTACGTTTGAAGTCGATGATACGGTAAGCATTTTTGTTACCACCACCGATGTGACGTACTGTGATACGACCATTATTGTTACGACCACCAGTCTTAGATTTTTTCTCAGTTAGTGGCGCGTACGGCTTACCCTTATGCAGGTCAGAGTTAACCACTTTAACAACGTGGCGACGACCTGGGGAAGTCGGCTTACATTTTACAATAGCCATTCTTCTTTGCTCCTAGTCTTACTCTGCACCGCCAGCGAAGTCGATGTCCTGACCTTCTTTCAAGATTACATACGCTTTTTTCCAGTCGCTACGACGGCCTTCACGCATACCTTGACGTTTGGTCTTACCCTTGGCAACAAGAGTATTTACAGACTTGACTTCAACCTCGAACAGTTTTTCAACTGCTGCTTTGATCTCTTTCTTAGTTGCGTCTTTCGCTACTTTGAAAACGATAGTGTTACCGTTTTCAGCAGCCATAGTCGCTTTTTCAGAGATGTGCGGAGCACGTAGAACTTTTAGAATCCGCTCTTCAGTGATCATGCCAGCATCTCCTCAACTTGTTTAACTGCATCAGCAGTCATCACAACTTTATCGAAAGCAATCAGGCTAACTGGATCGATTGCCTTAGCGTCGCGTACGTCAACCTTGTACAGGTTGCGCGCTGCCAGGAACAGATTCTCATCTAGTTCGCCAGTTACGATCAGTGCATCAGTCAGCTCAAGCTCTTTCAGCTTAGCAACCAGTGCTTTAGTTTTAGGTGCTTCAACTGAGAAGTTGTCAACAACGATCAGGCGCTCTTGACGAACCAGCTCAGACAGAATGCTCTTCATAGCACCACGGTACATTTTCTTGTTAACTTTCTGGCTGTGGTCTTGTGGACGAGCAGCGAAAGTTACACCACCGGTACGCCATAGTGGGCTACGGATTGTACCTGCACGAGCGCGGCCTGTACCTTTCTGGCGCCATGGCTTCGCGCCACCACCAGAAACGTCAGAACGAGTCTTCTGAGCACGAGTACCTTGACGAGCACCTGCTGCGTATGCAACAACTACCTGGTGTACAAGCGCTTCATTGAAATCACGCCCAAAAGTAGTTTCGGAGACAGTTAGCGCGTCAGCGCCTTTGACTACCAATTCCATTACTAACTCCTTGACGTTACGCTTTAACAGCTGGTTTAACGATCACGTTGCCACCTGTCGCACCTGGGACTGCACCTTTAATGAGCAGCAAGTTACGTTCAGCGTCAACACGTACGATCTCTAGGTTTTGAGTCGTTACACGCTCAGCACCCATGTGACCAGCCATTTTCTTGCCTTTGAATACGCGACCTGGAGTCTGACATTGACCGATAGAACCAGGAGCACGGTGAGACAAGGAGTTACCGTGGGTCATATCTTGAGTACGGAAGTTCCAGCGCTTAACAGCACCTTGGAAACCTTTACCCTTAGATGTACCAGTAACGTCTACTTTTTTAACTTCGTTGAACAGCTCAACAGTCAGCTCAGCGCCAACAGCGAACTCTTCGTTGTTTTCCAGACGGAATTCCCAAAGACCGCGACCTGCTTCAACACCTGCTTTCGCAAAGTGGCCAGCTTCTGGCTTAGAAACACGGTTAGCTTTCTTAGTACCAGTCGTTACCTGGATTGCGTTGTAGCCGTCAGTGTCTACAGATTTAACCTGAGAAACACGGTTCGCTTCAACTTCAACCACAGTCACTGGGATAGAAACGCCATCTTCGGTAAATACGCGGGTCATGCCCACTTTACGACCGATTAGACCAATCATTCTCTTATCTCCCCGATTAACCTAGGCTGATCTGAACGTCAACGCCAGCAGCTAGATCTAGACGCATTAGAGCATCAACAGTTTTGTCTGTTGGCTCAACGATGTCGATAAGGCGCTTGTGAGTACGGATTTCGTACTGGTCACGTGCAGTCTTATTTACGTGTGGAGAAATAAGAACAGTGAAACGCTCTTTGCGAGTAGGCAGAGGGATTGGACCCTTCACCTGAGCACCGGTGCGCTTGGCTGTTTCTACGATTTCCGCAGTAGACTGGTCGATCAAACGGTGATCGAAAGCCTTTAGGCGGATACGAATACGTTGGTTCTGCATGAGACAGAGCTCCAATTAAAAAATTTACACAAACAATATCGCCACTCAGACTCGTTAAGACGAGAGAATGCCGATTGATTTATGTGAACGTAGTGTCCCTATCGGACACATTGTCAGCCAATTAAATGACTGCGAACATAAGTCAGAGTATACATTATTAAGCTGTCTAACAGCTTCTTCCTCAACGCTTATTGGTTCACAACTGCAGTTAAGAGAATCAATATCTCAGGCAGTGGCGAGCATTATACAGATCACATTTTTCAGCGCAACCCCTTGGGTGAAATATAATCATAATGCGGAATGCGGAATGCGGAATGCGGAATGCGGAATGCGGAATGCGGAATGCGGAATGCGGAATGCGGAATGCGGAAAAGTATGGATTGAGCGTTAACGCGTCAAGCGATGCCGCGCGAGCATGCGATAAAACCGGGGCCATAAACAGTACGGCCGCGGCGACCATCAAATGTGTCCCACCAACGAACTGATTTCGGTTTTCTCGCTGCGAGAATTAGCTGGCCTGTTGGTACGTTTTTGCCACGGTGTCTTCTATCACCTCTTTGGCGGTCCGAATGCACTTGCCGCACTGCGAGCCCAGGGGCGTGATCTGGCGAATCCCGCGAACATCAGTGATCCCGTGCTCCAGGCTGAGTTTCATGATTTTTTTATCGGTGATTCCGTGACACAGACAAACGTACATTCTTGTTCCAACTTTCTTGATGACCTGGAAAATATAAACAAGAATAGTTTTCATTACCACCCTTTTCTGTCCCACTTATTAGATGCTTTTGCTCTTAATACCGATGAAATATTCTAAATAATAATATACAAACACCAATGTATACCTATATGTACTATTAAACATGCCATCCGATAAGCCAGTGTCCGTGCATCGGTTTTACGCGATCAAAAAAGGGAGCCGAAGCTCCCTTTTTTCAGGTATGTCTTTAAGACAATCGCAAATTAAGCGATGATCGAAGCAACAACACCAGCACCAACTGTACGGCCACCTTCACGGATTGCGAAGCGCAGACCTTCGTCCATCGCGATTGGCGCGATCAGAGTTACAGTCATAGATACGTTGTCGCCTGGCATTACCATCTCTACGCCTTCTGGCAGTTCGATAGTACCGGTCACGTCAGTTGTACGGAAGTAGAACTGTGGACGGTAGCCTTTGAAGAACGGCGTGTGACGGCCACCTTCGTCTTTCGACAGAACGTAAATTTCTGAAGTGAAAGTAGTGTGTGGAGTGATTGAACCTGGTTTAGCCAGAACCTGACCACGCTCAACTTCGTCACGCTTAGTACCACGCAGCAGAACACCAACGTTCTCACCGGCACGGCCTTCGTCCAGAAGCTTACGGAACATCTCAACGCCAGTACAAGTAGTCGTGATAGTATCTTTGATACCAACGATTGCTACTTCGTCACCTACGCGAACGATACCTTGCTCAACACGACCAGTTACAACAGTACCACGGCCTTGGATTGAGAATACGTCTTCGATTGGCAGGATGAACGGCTTGTCGATTGCACGCTCTGGCTCTGGGATGTAAGAATCCAGTGCTTCAGCCAGCTCAACGATTTTCTCTTCCCACTGAGCTTCGCCATTCAGCGCGCCCAGAGCAGAACCCATGATTACTGGGCAGTCATCGCCTGGGAAGTCGTACTCAGACAGAAGTTCACGAACTTCCATCTCAACCAGCTCCAGCAGCTCTTCGTCATCAACCATGTCACATTTGTTCATGAACACGATGATGTAAGGGATACCAACCTGACGGCCTAGCAGGATGTGCTCACGAGTCTGTGGCATTGGGCCATCAGTAGCAGCAACAACTAGGATACCACCGTCCATCTGAGCAGCACCGGTGATCATGTTCTTAACGTAGTCGGCGTGTCCTGGGCAGTCTACGTGTGCGTAGTGGCGAGTAGGAGTATCGTACTCTACGTGAGAAGTAGAGATTGTGATACCACGCTCACGCTCTTCAGGCGCGTTATCGATAGATGCGAAGTCACGCGCTGCGCCGCCGTATACTTTAGCCAGTACAGTACAGATAGCAGCAGTCAGAGTAGTTTTACCGTGGTCAACGTGGCCGATAGTACCAACGTTAACGTGCGGTTTCGTACGTTCAAATTTTTCTTTAGACACGATCGTGTTCCTTCCTAGTTAAGATGCGCCCCCTACTAGGTCAGGGGGCGCGTCCGAAGAGTGTATTCTATGCGTCAACGACGATTGACGCAATATTCAAATTAAGAGCGTTCGGCAACAATTCGATCGGCAACATTCTTAGGAACTTCAGCATATTCACTGAACTCCATTGAATAGGATGCACGACCCTGAGTCGCTGAACGTAGGTCGGTTGCGTAACCAAACATCTCTGCCAATGGAACCTGGGCACGGATGATCTTCAGACCCGCAGGGCCCTCATCCATCCCTTCGATCATGCCGCGGCGACGGTTCAGGTCACCCACAACATCACCCATCCAATCTTCCGGTGTGGTTACTTCAACTTTCATCATTGGCTCAAGAATAACAGGGTTCGCTTCAAGCGCCCCTTTCCTGAAGGCCATTGAGCCCGCGATCTTAAACGCCATTTCGCTGGAGTCAACATCGTGGTAAGAACCGTCGAACAGTGTCGCTTTGACATCCAGAACCGGATAACCAGCCAGAACACCGTTATTCATCTGCTCTTCGATACCTTTGGCAACAGAGCTGATGTATTCTTTCGGAACCACACCACCGACGACTTCATCGACAAAGACAAAACCTTCGCCTTGCTCTGACGGCTCAATTTTCAGCCAGACATGACCATACTGGCCACGACCGCCGGACTGACGTACGAACTTGCCTTCAACTTCCGTCTTCCCGCGAATGGTTTCACGGTACGCAACCTGAGGTTTACCCACGTTACATTCGACGCTGAACTCACGCTTCATACGGTCAACGATGATGTCCAGGTGCAGTTCACCCATACCAGAGATCAGTATCTGACCGGTTTCATCATCCGTCTCAACGCGGAACGATGGATCTTCTGCGGCCAGTTTACCCAGCGCGATCCCCATCTTTTCCTGGTCCGCTTTCGACTTCGGCTCAACAGCAATCTGAATCACCGGCTCCGGGAACTCCATTCGTTCCAGGATCACGTGATGGTCCGGATGACACAGGGTATCCCCGGTGGTGACGTTCTTCAGACCGATTGCTGCTGCAATATCGCCCGCGCGAACTTCTTTGATTTCTTCACGCTTATTCGAGTGCATCTGTACGATACGACCGAAACGCTCACGCTTCTCTTTGACAGAGTTGTAAACCGTATCCCCGGAGTTCACCACACCAGAGTACACACGCATGAAAGTCAGAGAGCCCACGAACGGGTCTGTTGCGATTTTAAACGCCAGCGCAGCAAAGGGTTCTTCGTCGCTGGAATGACGTTCAATCTCGTTTCCTAGTTCGTCTTCACCGCGGATCGATTTCACGTCCGTTGGCGAAGGCAGGAATTCAACCACAGCATCGAGTACTGCCTGAACCCCTTTGTTCTTAAATGCTGAACCACAGGTTGCCAGCACGATCTCGTTCGCCAGCGTACGCTGACGCAGACCGGCTTTAATCTCGGCTTCAGACAAGTCACCTTCTTCCAGGTACTTATCCATCAGCTCTTCAGAAGCTTCTGCCGCAGATTCCACCAGGTTCTGACGCCATTCCTCGGCAAGCTCGACCATATCCGCCGGAATGTCCTCATAGGTAAATGTCATACCCTGATCGGCTTCATTCCAGTTGATGGCCTTCATCTTGATAAGGTCAACAACGCCTTTAAATTCTTCTTCAGCACCAATGTTCAATTGGATTGGCACTGGGTTCGCACCAAGACGGTTTTTAATCTGCTCAACCACGCGCAGGAAGTCGGCACCGGCACGGTCCATCTTGTTTACGAATACCATGCGAGGCACATGATATTTATCAGCCTGACGCCATACAGTTTCAGACTGAGGCTCAACCCCGGAAGAACCACAGAACACGACAACTGCACCGTCAAGCACACGCAGGGAACGCTCTACTTCAATGGTGAAGTCAACGTGTCCCGGAGTATCGATGATATTTACGCGGTGTTCAGGAAACTGCGCTTCCATACCACGCCAGAAGGTCGTCGTTGCAGCAGAAGTGATGGTGATCCCACGCTCCTGCTCCTGCTCCATCCAGTCCATGGTAGCTGCGCCGTCGTGAACTTCACCGATTTTGTGAGACAGGCCTGTATAAAACAGGATACGCTCGGTCGTTGTTGTTTTACCGGCGTCAACGTGAGCACAGATACCGATATTGCGGTAGCGCTCGATAGGCGTTTTACGAGCCACGGCTGTATCCTCTTGCGAAGGGGGGCCTTAGAATATGGTTCAGGCGCAGCAAGCCAAGCTTGCTGCGCCCAATTTTTATTACCGGGGTGATTACCAGCGGTAATGTGCGAACGCTTTGTTCGCTTCTGCCATACGGTGAACGTCTTCACGTTTCTTAACAGCAGAACCTTTGTTGTCAGCGGCATCCAGCATTTCAGCAGCCAGACGACCAGCCATAGATTTTTCACCACGCTTACGCGCAGCTTCAACCAACCAACGCATAGCCAGCGCGTTACGACGTACTGGACGTACTTCAACTGGTACTTGGTAAGTTGAACCACCCACACGGCGAGACTTAACTTCTACCGCTGGACGAACGTTTTCAAGAGCTTTTTCAAAGATAGCCAGGTGTTCTTCACCAGAACGCTCAGCCATTGTATCCAGTGCAGTGTAAACAATTTTCTCTGCAGTAGATTTCTTACCGTCAACCATTAGGATGTTGACGAATTTTGCCAGCAGTTCAGATTTGAACTTTGGATCTGGAAGGATCTTACGCTGACCAATTACGCGACGACGTGGCATGGATATTCTCCGTTGTCTTCTTCAGGTTTTATCCAAAACTTTTCAGTTTTTTCAAAATTACAAATAATTTAGTGTTTGGCCTTACTTAACGGATTCCATTAAGACTTAGGACGCTTCACACCGTACTTAGAACGACCTTGTTTACGGTCATTAACGCCTGCACAGTCAAGTGCACCACGAACAGTGTGGTAGCGAACACCTGGAAGGTCTTTAACACGACCACCACGGATCAGAACAACACTGTGCTCTTGAAGGTTGTGGCCTTCACCGCCGATGTATGAAGTTACTTCGAAACCGTTCGTCAGACGAACACGGCACACTTTACGTAGTGCTGAGTTTGGTTTCTTAGGAGTAGTAGTGTATACACGAGTACATACACCACGTTTTTGTGGACACGCTTCTAGCGCAGGCACGTTGCTTTTAACAACTTGCTTTGCACGTGGCTTGCGTACCAGCTGGTTAATAGTTGCCATTAAATAGCTCCTGAAATTACTTTCGTAAGTGTGAAAAATCCGCCTCCCAACAACAGGAGGACGCGAAATTTTAGGCATCGGACCTAAGGGTGTCAAGATATAAGCAACGATCAATGGGATGATCATTTCTTAGACAATCGGTCGAAGCCGTCGCTGACCCGGCTGACAGGCCGCGGCTACTCCCATTTCATCTGGGTTTCGTGGCGTATCGTTAACTCAATAAACCCTGAATAATCAACAATTTGAAACCGATCGTTCATCTGATCACGCAATCCCCGGGCGACCAGATCCGCTTCCAGTACATATATGTTTACGCCAGCCTGCGTGAGCGTTTCGGACCAGGCATTTTTTTCGATCCCGGCCACCACCGCGTCCTGGATCAACAGAATTTCATCCTGCGGGGCAAGATAACGCAGACAACGCTGCAAGGCCTGGCTCTGAAACGGGGAGGTCATGATGGTATGGAGCATAGAGTCCTCAGAAACTTAGCACGCGCTGGCATTGATGCAATTGAGCACTGAGTGCCTCTGCGCTCAGCAGTTCGGTATCAATCAACAGGGCCGCCGGATCGATCCCCCGCTCGGCAAGTGACTGCCGGCACACATAGACCTGTTCAATATCGTACAGTTCCAGCATCTTGAAGGTGGCAATATAGTCCCGGCACAACACTTGCTCCGGCTGTTGGCCTGCCAGCAGCTGAAACACGCCGTCACCGATAAAAAATACCTTGATGTCTTCACTATAGGCGGAAGTCGCCAGCACTGCATCAAGCCCTTCGCGGCCGCTGCTGCTGCCATGGGGGGCGCTGTGAAAGACAAAGCCTAATGATTTCATGCACTGCTCTCGCATCGCTCAATTTAAAACTGGATCACCCGATCCGCGGTTAATAGGGCTTCGGACAACCCGCCGAGTCCGGCCTGTTCAAAACCGGCCGCCAGATTCTGACCCGGCAACTGATTCTGGGCCGCTTCCTGCTCACCGACAATGCCACGGCGCAGCGCCGCGGCAACACAGGTCTGTAATTCAATTTGATGCGCTGCGGCCAGCTGCTGCCAGGCCGCGACCAAATCGAACTCGTCGGAGGCCGGAGCCGACAACGCCGAGCCGTTATACACTCCGTCCCGGTAGAAAAATATCCGGGTCAAGCGGTGCCCTTCGGCCAGAACTGCCTGTGCAAACTGATAAGCCGTGCGGGCGGCCTGGGTCCCGTATGCCGGTCCGTCCACCACCAGCACATAGTTCAGGCTCATTTCTCGCCATCCTCGGTTTTGCGCTGACGGATATACAGGTACACCGTATGCTTGGAAATGTTCAGCCGCTCCGCCACCCGGTTGATGGCATCTTTGATGTCAAAGATGCCCTTGTCATACAGCTCCATCACAATCTGACGGTTCTTGGCGTTGTTCGAAACATTCTTGTCGGCATTGATCTCTTCAATCGTTCGCTCAACGGTCTGATCCACCAGCTCATCCACGTCGCTGGCAAAGTTCACGCTGGACGCCGCTTGCTTGGCTTCATCAGTCGGCATGAACGATTGCAGGATCTGGGAGAACGGCGCGTCAAGATTGACGTTGATGCACAGCAGGCCGATGATCCGATCCTCGCCATTGCGGATCGCAATGGTGATCGACTTCATCAAAGCGCCGCCTTTGGCACGGGTGAAATAGGCCCGGGAGAAATTCCGCTCAGAGCCTTCGATATCACGCAGCATCCGCAGCGCCAAATCTGTGATCGGCGAGCCGACTTTCCGCCCGGTATTTTCCCCGTTGGCAATTTTAATCGCGGAGGTGTTCAGATCGGCCAGCGAGTGCAGCACGATCTCACAAAACGGGCCGATCAGGGCAGCCAGCCCGTCGACGACCGCTTCATACGAGCGCAGAACGATATAGTCATGTTCGGTGAAGGCCCGCGCTTCAATCAGGTCACTTTCCACCATGACGTCAGAGCCAAAGTTATCTGTCGAAACCACTTGTCATCTCTTCCTTGCAGAGCCCGATTCATTTATTTTCAGCACCCTTCCTGGTGATGAAAATAAATACATGGGGAATGAATTCAAATCTTTCTAGCAAGTTTATCAGAATACTGACAGCGGCCTGAACATTTATCTCCTCACGGGTATCGCGCTTTGAAATAAAAAACCCGGCCTGAGCCGGGTTTTTCGTTCCTTGGGGCCACTGGCGCTCTGCGTCCGGACTCCCTTACTGGGTTGCTGCGTCGCCGGCTTCCGCCTGAGGCGCTTTAGATTTCACGATATCCAGCAGCTCAACCTCAAACACCAGCGTCGAGTTGGCCGGAATGCTTGGGTTTGCCTGCGAGCCGTAAGCCAGCTCCGGCGGAATGACAAACTTGAACTTCGAGCCGACCGGCATCAGCTGAACGCCTTCGGTCCAACCCGGGATCACCTGGTTCAGCGGGAAGGTTGCCGGTTGGTTGCGCTTATACGAGCTGTCAAACTCAGTACCGTCCGTCAACGTGCCTTTGTAGTGCACTTTCACGGTGTCGGTTGCCTGTGGCTTCTCGCCTTCACCCTGCGTTTCTACCTGGTACAACAGGCCAGAATCCGTCTTCATGACGCCATCTTGCTTTTCGAACTCGGCGCGGAACTCATCGCCGGCCTTGCTGTTCTTGTCCGCTTCTTCCTGCGCCTTGGCCATCATCATCTCAGACACACGCTTGTCCAGATCCTGCAGCGCCTGTTGGGTTTCTTCCGGCGTCAGACGGCTGTTCCCGGCAAACACATCACGCACCCCGGCCAGCACCTGATCCCGATCCAGCGTCATGCCCATCTCTTTTTGCTGATCCAGATTCGCCGATAGATATTGCGCCAGCGAAGCACCAATCGCATACGCGGCTTTATCGTCCTCAGACGCAAACGCTGTTGCTGCATCAGATGCGACCTGCTCCACCTTGGCAGGGGCTTCAGGTTTTGCTTCGGCCGTTTTCTCATCTTGGCAGCCTACAGCCAGTAGGATTGTCGCAGCCAAAACAGACATCTTTAGAACAGGTTTCATGTATTTCTCCATCATTTACTGAGGGGATGCCTCAAATTTATCTCCGGCTTTCCGCAATGGGTGTGAAAAGCGCTCTATATCAATATACTAATAGCAACCGGAGTAAGTCACTGCCTTATTCATTTTTAATCAGTCACTTACTCCAACTGCCGAATCTATCGCTCGCCCAACAACCGGAACCTGACGTAATGCGTAAAAAAATTCCAGTCTTAAGCATTATTTTGGCACTGTTCATCCTGACCGGCTGTTTTTTTTCAGGTTCTGAAACTCAGCGCTGGGAGCTGGCTCCCGAAGGCGCGACCAGCTTCAGCCTCAGCCGGGATGGCCGGTTTGCCCTTTTTCATACGACGCATCAAGGTATCGTGCTGTGGGACTTACAGCAAAACAAAAGGTTAGCTGATTTTGGTTCTCAAGATCTACATCACAATCCGGTCCTGTCGGGCCGGATATCCGACAACCACCGTTTCGCCATTACGGCCACCGCGCAAAATTTTGCGGTCTGGGACCTGGCCTGGGGGCAGTCCGACGGGCTCTGGTCGGTCTCCGACGGAATCATCCGCGATGTCGATATCGCCAATAACGGCCAGCATGTCCTGCTCGGGTTATCGAACGGGAAGGCGATGTACGTCGACTTAGGCACCGGTCGTCGCCTGGAGTTCCTTGCCCACCGGGAAAAAGTCAATTCTGTCGCCCTGTCAGCCAATGGCCAGTATGCCCTGTCCGGCGGCAATGATCACAATGCCTACCTGTGGGATACCCAAACCGGCCAGGTGATCTACCAGTTTGCCCACAATTCGCGGATCAGCCGGGTGGCCCTGCAACGCGATGGCAAGCTGGCCCTGACGGCCGATGGCGGCAATGACATCTATGTGTGGCGCCTGGATTCCGGGGACAAACAGGCCGAGCTGGCGGTCCGCCTGCGCCAGCAAAACCTCTCCAGCGCCCGGTTTTCCGATGACGGCCACTGGCTGGCGACCGGCACCCCGGCCCGGCGCGTCGAGCTGTGGGATACGGCCACCGGCGAAAACCTCGGTCGCTGGGAGGCCGCCCCGCAACAAGACACTCGACCCCCGGCAGCAGTGGTGTATGATGTCGCCATTACCCCAGACGGGCAGGTGATCTCCGGCACTTCCGCCGGTATTGCCCAGGCCTGGACCACAAAATAACGGACCCCTTTTGCCCTATGACCGAGATTGAAAAATTACAGGCCCAGATCGATGAGCTGGAAATGAAGCAGGCGTTTCAGGAGCAGACCATTGAAGAGCTCAACCAGGCGTTAACCCAGCAGCAGTTTGCGATCGACAAAATGCACACGCAACTGCAGTTCCTGGTCGGAAAAGTCAAAGGGATGGAGCCATCCAATATGGCCAGCGAGTCGGAAGAAACCCCGCCGCCGCATTACTGAGCCGTTGCTCCCCCACCCGCATTTCAAGGCGGATTTCAAGGCATAAATGGATCAAAAAAGGAAGCCGAGGCTTCCTTTTTTCATGCTTGGCTAAACCCGATGGCTTAGTGCGAGCAGCAACCACCTTCGTGGTCATGATCGTGACCGTGGTCGTGATCACCGCAGCTGCCGCCACCGCAGCAACCGCCACCCTGGTGGATGTGGCCGTGGGCGATTTCTTCTTCAGTCGCTTCACGCAGGGCAACAACTTCTGCAGCGAACGTCAGCGTCTGGCCAGCCAGCATGTGGTTGCCGTCAACCACCACGTGGTCGCCATCAACTTCAGTGACTTCAACCGGGATCGGACCCTGATCAGTATCCGCCAGGAAGCGCATACCCACAGTGATTTCGTCAACGCCCTGGAATACATCTGCAGGAACGCGCTGAACCATTTCATCCATGTGCTCGCCATAAGCTTCTTCCGGAGCAACGGTCACTTCGAATTTCTCGCCGGCTTCACGACCTTCCAGTGCCTTCTCCAGACCCACGATCAGGTTGTTGTGGCCGTGAAGGTAATCCAGTGGTGCTTCAGCAGTTGACTGATCGACTACCACGCCATCTTCAGTTTTCACTTGATAAGCCAGGCTTACTACGATGTCTTTAGCGACTTTCATGTTCACTCCAATATCGGATGTTGAGTGAGTATCGGCCTTGCGGCGCTCGCCAGCCCAGCCGTACCCGGTGTAAATCTTCCCGCATCATAACGGATAAAGGGGGCCGGATGCCAATCCCCACGTTGTTATTCCGGTTTAAAAATCCCAATTACTTGATCTTTGGTTTGCTGCGACAGCTGCTCGCTGGCTTCCACCGCCTGCGGCGCCCGGCTGTCGCTATAATCACAGGCGACACACTCCACCCGCTCAATCTCATGTTCCTGCCACCAGCGCAGGGTATCCTTCTGCTGGCATTGCGGGCAAACCGCACCGGCAATAAATCGTTTCTTTGCCATCACCCAATTCCTTGTTCACCGGCTGCTCCAGCGCAGCCTTGGTTAATCCCAGCCGTTGTGCCGCTCTCGCTCACCGCGCATTTCCCGATCGAAGATCTCTTCCAGCTCCTTGCGGGCTTCTTTGGCCCGCGAGGCTAAGTGGACGTCCTCAGAGTGCTGCGGCAGCAAATCACGCAGAGCCGTTGTATCCAGTTTACGAAAATGCGCCTCAGCCCGCTGAGCCTTATACGGGTGCATGCCGAGAGATATAAGGGCTTGGCGCCCCAAATCAAGGGCTCCGGCAAAGGTTTCCCGCGAGAAGTGTTCCACCCCGTGCCCCAGCAACTGATGCGCCTCCACCCGGCTGCGGGCCCGGGCCAGGATTTTGAGCTGGGGAAAATACTGCTGACACAGCAGCACCACTTTCATCACCTCATCCGGCTCATCGGTACAGATAATAATGGCTTCAGCCTTATCGGCCCCGGCAGCACGCAACAAATCCAGCTGCGTCGCATCGCCATAATAAACCTTATAGCCGAATTTGCGCAGAAACTGGATCTGACTCGGATCCCGTTCCAGCACCGTGACCCGAATTTTGTTGGCAAACAGCAACCGCCCCACCACCTGGCCGAAGCGGCCAAACCCGGTGATGATCACCCGCGGCTCGCGATCAATCACATCGCTTTCCATCGTCTCCTCAGCTTCGGCCTTGAAAGTACGGGTGAACCATTTCTCCTGCAACAGCAGTACCAGCGGGGTAGTCATCATGGAGATACTGACCACCACCAGCAAAAACGAAGACAACTGCGCCCCCAGTAGCCCCTCGCCCATCGCCGCCGTAAACAGGACAAAAGCGAATTCCCCGCCCTGGCTGAGGATCGCCGCCATCTGGCTGCGCGACTTGGCGCGGATCCCGAACAGCCGGGCCAGGCCGTAAAGCAGCAGGCCCTTCACGCACACCAGCGCGATCACCGCCGCCAGGATCTGCAACGGATACTGCAGCAGCAGCCCCAGATTG
Source organism: Photobacterium sp. MCCC 1A19761 (assembly GCF_037389125.1). Classification (NCBI taxonomy): domain Bacteria; kingdom Pseudomonadati; phylum Pseudomonadota; class Gammaproteobacteria; order Vibrionales; family Vibrionaceae; genus Photobacterium; species Photobacterium sp. MCCC 1A19761. Next base: position 233,547 of record NZ_JAZGTF010000009.1, on the reverse strand, counting down.
ACCGCCATCCCCACCGAGATAAAAAACAGGCCGAGCAATAAACCTTTAAACGGCTCAATGGCAATTTCCAGCTCGTGACGGTACTCACTCTCAGCCAGCAGCACCCCGGCAAGGAACGTCCCCAGCGCCATCGACAGGCCGAGCGACTGCATCCCCAGCGCAATGCCGATCACCAACAGCAGGGCCGCGACGTTAAACAGCTCCCGCACCCCACTGACCACCACCCAGCGAAACAGCGGCCGGAGCAGGAAATGGCCGCCGACCAGCAGGGCCACAATCCCCCCGATCATCCAGGCAAAATCGAGCCAGCTCCCCCCGCCGCCCCCGGCCAGCGCCGGCAGGACCGCCAACATCGGGATCACCGCGATATCCTGAAACAGCAACACCGCAAACCCGGCCTGACCGGTTTCACTGCCGCCGAGGCTCTGCTCTTCAATCACCCGCAGGGCAATCGCGGTCGAGGACAGTGCCAGCCCCATTCCGACCACCAGCGCATCACGCCAGCTGATCTCCGGGAAATAATGGCTGCTGGCCATCACCAGCGCCGCAATCACCGCGCTCGTCACCACCACCTGGCTCCCGCCAAGCCCGAGGATCGGCTTGCGCATCTGCCACAGTTTCTTGGGATTGAGCTCCAATCCAATCAAAAACAGCAGCAGCACCACCCCAAATTCGGAAAAATGCAAAATCGCATCGACATCGGAAATCAGCCTCAGCCCCCAGGGGCCAATCGCGATCCCCGCCAGCAGATAGCCCAACACCGATCCCAGGCCCAAACGCTGAGCAATCGGCACCGCGACTACAGCCGCCGCCAGAAAGACCACACTGACCGACAATACATCACTCGCCATCTGCCACCTCCTGCGCCGTGTGGAAAGGGTCCGCCAGCCAGGCCCGGTAAGTGGCCACATGCTGGGCCAGCTCCAGCGCCGGGATCCGCCGCGCCCAGTGCAACGTCAGCGGCTCAATCCAGCTCATCTGGCACAAGTCAGCACACAGCTCGAACGGACGCAGGATCTCCGCCACCGTACAGCGGTTGTAGCCATCCGGGGTATAGGCTTCCGCCGCCCCGCCGGTCGTGATCACCGAACGCCAGTGCTTGCCAATGGTGTCCGTGCCATCGCCATGGGCAAAGCCCTTGCTCAGCACGGTATCAATCCACTCCTTGAGCAGCGACGGGCAGGAGTACATATAGAGCGGGTGCTGGAACACAATGATGTCATGCTGGCGGATCAACTGTCGCTCCTGGCTGACATCAATAAAGAAATTCGGGTAGGTTCCGTAGAGATCGTGAATGGTGACATGCGGCAGATCCGCGATCCCGCGGATCATGGCGCGGTTCGCAACCGATTCCTGAGGATCCGGGTGGGCATAAATCACCAGGATCCGCGGCGGCTGTGGGTCATGGTTTGGTTGTTCTTGCGTGGTCATAACTTCCCTTTTCTTGACCTGCGGCGCCGGATGCAGGAAGAACGTCGATAAGGCAGCGCTCTTCCATCATACAGAAATGCGGCGCTCTGGTAGCATGAATCTGCACTCATAGCGGGATCTGTTGCAATATCGTGCGGTTCACGTCTTCAAGTTAGCAGTCCGTCAGGGTTTGGTATAGACTGCCGCTCATTTCGTGCACTTTTGCGGAGCGGGGCTACCCCGATACTGTTGATGATTACCTTTTCGGATATTCAGCTCTTACGGGGCGGCAAAGCCCTTCTCAACAATGCCTCAGCCACCATTCACCCCGGTGACAAAGTCGGCCTGGTCGGCAAAAACGGCTGCGGCAAGTCTACCCTGTTTGCATTACTGAAAGGTGAACTCAGCGTCGATGCCGGCACCTGTCAGTTGCCGGCGCACTGGGAGCTGGCCTGGGTGGCCCAGGAAACCCCGGCGCTTGAGCGCAGCGCCATTGAATACGTGATTGACGGCGACCGGGAATACCGCCAGCTGGAGCAGGCTCTGGCTGCCGCGGAAGCGGCGGATCAAGGCACCCGTGTGGCTGAACTGCATGGCAAGCTCGACACCATCGGTGGCTACAGCATCCGTGCCCGTGCCGCCGAGCTGCTCGACGGCCTGGGTTTTTCCCAGGCGCAGATGGACTGGCACCTGACCCAGTTCTCCGGGGGCTGGCGGATGCGCCTCAACCTGGCCCAGGCGCTGCTGTGCCGCTCTGATCTCCTGCTGCTCGATGAGCCGACCAACCACCTGGATCTCGACGCCGTGATGTGGCTGGAGAAATGGCTGCAAAGCTACCGCGGGACGCTGGTGCTGATCTCCCACGACCGCGATTTCCTCGATCCGGTGGTCGGACGGATCATCCATATCGAGAACGAGACCCTGAACAGCTACACCGGCAACTACTCATCGTTTGAAACCCAGCGGGCAGAAAAGATGATCCTGCAACAGGCGATGTTCCAGAAGCAGCAAAAGCAGATGGCGCACATGCAGTCCTATATTGACCGCTTCCGCTACAAAGCCAGCAAGGCCCGTCAGGCCCAGAGCCGGATCAAAGCCTTGGAGCGGATGGAAAAAGTGCTGCCGGCCCAGTTCGATAACCCGTTCAATTTTGAATTTCGCGAACCGGCGGCCCTGCCGAACCCGATCCTGATGATGGATCAAGTGATGGCTGGCTACGGCGACACCCTGATCCTGGACAACATCCGCCTCAATTTGGTGCCGGGCAGCCGGATCGGCCTGCTGGGGCGCAACGGCGCCGGTAAATCAACCCTGATCAAGCTGTTGTCCGGTGAGCTGCCGGCCAAAGCGGGCGATCTGACCTACTCGCAGGGGGTCAAAATCGGCTACTTCGCCCAGCACCAGCTGGAAACCCTGTACCTGGAAGATACCCCGGTGCAGCACATGGTGCGCATCGCCCCGCAGGCGACCGAGCAACAACTGCGCGACTATCTCGGCAGCTTTGGCTTTCAGGGGGACAAAGCCCTGGAGCCGGTCGGCCCGTTCTCCGGCGGCGAAAAAGCCCGTCTGGTGCTGGCCCTGATTGTGTGGCAGCGCCCGAACCTGCTGCTGCTCGATGAACCGACCAACCACCTGGATCTCGATATGCGCCAGGCGCTGACCCTGGCCCTGCAGTCCTATGAAGGCGCGATGGTGATTGTCAGCCACGACCGGTATCTGTTGCGGGCCACCACCGATGATCTGTACTTAGTACACGATCAGAAGGTCGAACCGTTCAACGGCGATCTGCACGACTACCACAAGTGGCTGACCGAGCAGCAGCGCAACGAGCGCCGTGAACAACAGGCCGCCAAACCGGAAACCAGCAAGGACAACAGCGCCGCCTCGCGCAAGGAGCAGAAGCGGCTGGAAGCGGAGTTCCGTAAACAAACCGCGCCGCTGCGCAAGCAGATTGACAAGCTCGACCAGCAGATGGAAACGCTGATGGCCCAGATCAGCGATGCCGAGGCCCAGCTGTCGGATCCGAGCATTTATGACGCCGACAACAAAGCCCGCCTCAACGAGCAGATGCAACGCCAGGGTGATGCCAAATCGACGCTCGAAGATGTCGAGCTGACCTGGATGGAGCTGCAGGAGCAGTTGGAAGCCATGGAAGCCGAGTTTAATGGCTGACGCCAAATCCCAAACTCAACCCCGGACTCAGCACCATAGTCAGACCCGGCCCGATCCGGCCGGGTTCTGGCCCTTCTGCCTGGCGCACTATGCCCGTCCCGGCGTTGAGGCGGCCTGCCTTGCCCTGCAAGACCGCCATCACGGCAATGTCAATCTGGCTTTGCTGCTGCACTGGCTCGACACCCAAGCGCAGGCCCTGCCCGAACACGGCCTGGCACAACTTGGCGAGGCTCTGAGCGACACCGACGCGCTGCTGACCCCCTACCGGGTCATGCGCCGCGCACTCAAGCCTCAGCTCGACCCGGCTGGCTACCAGCAGCTGCTCAACTTTGAGCTCACCCTCGAGCAACGCCAGCAGCAAGCCCTGCTCAGCCGGTTGGCACAGCTGTCCCTGTGCCCGAAAATCTCAGCCAGTAACCTGCAACAGTACGGCCGCACCCTGGCCCTGCCGCTTCCCCTGCTTCGTCAGCTTCAGGGCTGCGACGCAGTCTGAGCCGCAGTTGTGCTATAACACCAAGAACTCGACTCAATCAGCCAACACCCATGACTCCTTTTGAACCGGCCAGTGGCCTGCGCAATGCCCATCTGCAAACCCTGCTGCCGCGCTTGTTGCGCCGCGCTCCGCTCTTCACCCCGCTGACCCAGCGGATTGAAACCCCGGATGGCGATTTTCTCGACCTCGCCTGGACGGGTCCCGGCAACGACTACCCGGCCGACCAGCCGATCCTGGTCCTGTTTCACGGCCTGGAAGGCAGTTTTCACAGTCCGTATGCCAACGGTCTACTTTACGCGGCAAAACGCCGGGGCTGGCTTGGGGTGATGATGCACTTTCGCGGCTGCAGCGGCGAAATCAACCGCCTGGCACGCAGTTACCACTCCGGGGAAACCAGCGATGCCGCCTTCTTCCTGCGCTGGCTGCGCCACCAGTTTCCCCGCAATCCACTGTGGGGCGTCGGTGTCTCGCTCGGCGGCAACATGTTGGTCAATTATCTGGCCAAGCATCAACAGCATAGCGAGCTTGCCGCGGCGCAGGTGATCTCCCCGCCGCTGAACCTGGCTTCCTGCTCGGCGCGGATCGAACAGGGGTTCTCACGGCTCTACCAGCAATACCTGCTCGGCTCGATGAAGAAAACCCTGAGCCAGAAGGTTCAGGCGCTGCCGGAGGAGATGCCGCTGGCGCTTGAACAGGTCAACGCCATCCGGACGCTGCGCCAGTTCGATGACTGGGTGACTGCCCCCCTGCATGGCTTCCGGGATGCCGAAGACTACTATCGCCAGTGCAGCGGGCTCGACAAGCTCCAGCACATCACGACCCCGTTGCGGATCATCCATGCCGCCGACGATCCGTTTATGACCCCGGCCGTGATCCCCACCGTACCGCTACCCGAGAATATCGACTATCACCTCAGCCCGTACGGCGGCCATGTCGGGTTCGTCACCGGATCGTGGAACAAGCCGCAGTTCTGGCTCGAGCACACCGTCCCAGCCTGGTTTGAAGCCCGGGCCGGGGGCAAAGCCTGAGCCGGGGTGCAAATCAACACAACGTGGCGCAACCGGATGAGCGCGCAACAGATGGACTCTACAAGCGATGCAATTGTCAATATAATCGACCTATCCGACATCGCCTGTAGAGTTTGCAATGATTATTCCCTGGCAAGACATTGACCCCGACACCCTGACCAACCTGATTGAACATTTCGTGCTGCGCGAAGGCACCGACTACGGTGAAAGCGAGCTCACGATGGCCGAGAAAGTCAGCCATGTACGCCGCCAGCTGCAAAGCGGTGATGCCGTCATTGTGTTCTCCGAATTACATGAAACGGTCGATATCAAACTTCGCCGCCAACTGGACGCATAACACCGCACGGCGGCGGTGACTCACCTGCAAATTTAGCAATCCGGCTTGACCTGCCCCCTGCTCGCCTGTTAATAACTCTTTCCGTTATTGTTAACGACAGGGTTTGTCATGTCTGCAAAACATCCGATTATTGCTGTTACGGGCTCCTCGGGCGCCGGTACGTCGACCACTTCCGAAGCCTTTCGCAAAATGTTCAACATGATGGGCATTAATGCGGCCTGGCTGGAAGGCGACAGCTTCCACCGCTTTACCCGACCGGAAATGGACGTCGAGATCCGTAAGGCCAAAGAGCAGGGCCGGCATATCAGCTACTTTGGTCCTCAGGCCAATGACTTTGCCCAACTGGAAAACTTTTTCCGTCAGTACGGCGATGACGGCAGCGGTAAATTCCGCCGCTACCTCCACACCTTCGATGAGGCCGTGCCCTACAACCAAATGCCGGGTACTTTTACCCCATGGCAGGATCTGCCGGAAAATACCAATGTCTTGTTCTATGAAGGACTGCACGGCGGGGTAGTGGATGGCGATATCAATGTCGCCCAGCATGTCGACCTGCTGATCGGCATGGTACCGATCGTCAACCTGGAGTGGATTCAGAAAATTGTCCGCGATACCCGCGATCGGGGTCATTCCCGCGAAGCCGTGATGGACTCCGTGGTCCGGTCGATGGATGACTACCTTAACTACATCACCCCGCAGTTCTCACGCACCCATATCAACTTCCAGCGCGTGCCGACAGTTGACACCTCCAACCCGTTTACCGCCAAGGCAATTCCGAGTCTGGATGAAAGCTTTGTGGTGATCCGCTTTCGTGGGATCAAAAATGTCGACTTCCCGTACCTGCTGGCGATGATCCAGGGCTCGTTTATGTCACGCCACAATACCCTGGTGGTGCCGGGCGGCAAGATGAGTTTCGCGATGGAACTGATCATGGGGCCGCTGATCCAGCAGCTGATCGAAACCGGCAAATTCGGCTAAACCGGCTTCCGACTCATATCAGAGCGTGACGAGAAGACTGGCTTCTCGTCACACGCGAACATCCTTACGCTGGCACTACGGCATAGGAGTGGGTCATCTCTACCCCTTCACCCAGCATCAGGCACACCGAGCAGTACTTCTCCAGCGAATCCGCCACGGTTTTGGCCACCAGCGCTTCGTCCAGATCATGGCCGGTGACGACAAAGTGTAGGTTGGCGGTGGTAAAAATGCGCGGCGCCTGCTCCCGGCGGACCGAGGTAATTTGCGCTTCACAGCCGGTGATCTGCTGGCCGGCGGATTTCAGCCCGTCCACCACATCGACCGAGCTGCAACCGCCCGCAGCCATCAGGACCAGCTCCATCGGGCTGGGTGCTGTCGCTCCGCCATTGCCGTCCATCACCACGCTGTGACCGGAGTTGGACTGCCCCAAAAATGTCATCTCTTCGACCCATTTCACCCGTGATTGCATTGCTTACTCCTTACTACTGACAGGGGTTTCAGACACTATCTCACAACTGTGTGATCATGTGCACAGTTAGAACGGCAAAATGCCAATTTCAGATAGATCAATATCAAGAAAAACCCGGCGAAAAAAGATAAACTCTCAACTAATTATTCACGTGAGCTTGCAGCCCAGCGGCTGACTGGCATATCCTAGTCGGCGAACAATGTTATTGTGATGCTCAGCCGCGAATTATAGGGATGTCATTGCTGGGCAACAAACGCAGAGGAAGTTAGTAATATGGTTCCAGGTAAACCTCAAACAGATCCAACGCTAGAGTGGTTTCTTTCGCATTGCCACATTCATAAATACCCATCAAAGAGCACTTTGATCCATGCGGGCGAGAAAGCAGAAACTCTCTACTACATCGTCAAGGGTTCTGTTGCCGTATTGATCAAGGATGAAGAAGGCAAGGAGATGATCCTGTCTTACCTCAACCAGGGCGACTTCATTGGTGAGCTGGGCCTGTTCGAAGAAGGCCAAGAGCGTACCGCCTGGGTTCGTGCTAAAACCCCATGTGAAGTGGCTGAAATCTCATTCAAGAAATTCCGTCAGCTGATCCAGGTGAATCCGGACATCCTGATGCGTCTTTCTGCGCAAATGGCAAGCCGCCTGCAAGTCACCAGCCAGAAAGTCGGCGACCTGGCCTTCCTGGATGTAACCGGTCGTATTGCCCAGACGCTGCTGAATCTGGCCAAGCAGCCAGATGCCATGACCCACCCGGACGGCATGCAGATTAAGATCACCCGTCAGGAAATCGGTCAAATCGTCGGTTGTTCGCGTGAAACCGTCGGTCGTATCCTGAAGATGCTGGAAGAGCAGAACCTGATTTCTGCCCACGGCAAAACCATTGTGGTTTACGGCACCCGCTAAGCGCCGACCCAATCCTATTTCAAAAGCCGCACTCAGTGCGGCTTTTTTCATTTCAGGCCTTGTTCCATTTCGGAGCTGATTTCATTTCTGAGCTTTTTCCATTACAGCGCTTTTCAATTATAGAGCTTTCAGTTACAGCGCTTTCTTCAATCCTGTGACCGGTACGCCCTGCCGGCCCCTCCGGCTTGCACTCTGCCAATTTAATGCTACATTGAGCATATTGCTGGATCGGTATGCCATACGAAGGCATCCCCCGGACAGGTGGCCTCTCGGCAACGAACCACCGAGCAATCAACGGACAAAAAACCGACAACGGACTCACACAAAATCGAGCAACCAACGAACTGTAACGATATGGATATCGAACGTTTTGCGCCCAACACCAGCACCACCCCACCGACGGTGCTGCAAGCTCTGCCCGCCACCATCGAAATGACCGGTTTTAGCGATCCGCGCCACTACCTGGCGCAGCAACCCCCGTTAGATCCCGAAAGCCGCCACCAGGATCAGGAAACCGCCTGGGTGCCGCCGCTCGACAGCCAGCATTAGCCCAAGACCGTTGCAAAAAAACGTTGCAAAAGTCGTTGCAAAAACCGTGGCAACGACATCGGCGAAACGCTTGCTGAGCAATCTGACGGACATAAAAATACAGCCCGGGTAATCTCTTACCCGGGCTGTTGATGGATTCAACGAAGCAGCAGTGCCTCAATGAGCGAACACGGAGGCACGGCTCCTCAGCGCGCGATCACTGATTGGTACTTTCGAAAATCTTATCCGCCGAGGCTTCAACGAAGCCGCGATACAGCTCGCCGTCCGCTGTCGGATAACGCTTGGCAAACTCATAGAACCCGCCCGGGATCTCCCGAACGCCGTCCAGGAAGTTGACCGCCACCCGATCCGCCATGGTCGATGACTGCTCCAGCAACACTTCCGGGCTGCCTTTCACTTCACCGCCCGACTCATTGATCGCAAAACCGTTATGGCGCAGCAGGTGGTTGACCTCGTGTACTTCGGTGAACTGCTCCAGCTGGTTGATGCTCACGGTAAAGTGGTTGGCACCGAAACCATGGGCCGCAACCCAGCCGGCATACTCACTTTCTGCCGACAGCAGCTCGTAAGTAGCATAATCGAGGTCCCACAACCGGCCACCATACAGGAACGCCGGATCGTTCAGAGCCGACTCCGGCACCTGGCTGACCAGATCGCGAACGGTTTGCTGCAGCAGGGATGAGAACTGCCCGACCAACAACTCACTGATAAAGACCTTCGGTGCCGCCGGATTCGGATGCTCGAAATGCTCGGCATACAGCTTCTTCGCTTCGAAGTGATACTTGCCGCACGGCTTATAGCCAATCGCAATAAACGGTGCCGCCAGACGATCCAGTCCGACCTGCGGCAGGTTAAATGTCCGCAGCGCGATATGATCGTTGAGCAGGGGTTCATCTTCCTCAAGCAGGTCATGAACCTGCGCGGCTGATGGACACAAACGCTGGGTGTAATCTTGCCACAGCGCGTTAAACAATTGTTCGACCTTTTCCATGTTGCTTGTTCCCCTTACCTAATCGCAGTGTCGCGGCCGGCGCGACTTACAGAGTGATCCCCGGCGACAGTTGTGCCGGCAATTCGGTATGCTCGCCTTCCATCGATGCCATCGGGTAGGCACAGTAGTCGGCCGCATAGTACGCGCTCGGACGCAGGTTGCCCGAAGCGCCCGGACCACCAAACGGTGCATCACCGCTGGCACCGGTCAGCTGACGGTTACGGTTGACGATCCCGGCACGGATATGGTCAATAAAGTATTGCCACTCGTCATCCTGAGTCGTCACCAGACCCGCAGACAGGCCGTAACGCGTGTTATTGGCCAGCTCAACCGCTTGGGCCAGATCATCATAGCGGGCCACCTGCAGCAGCGGACCGAAGTATTCTTCATCCGGCAGCTCAGCAATCTTGCTGACTTCAATGATCCCCGGCGTGACCACGGCGCCCTGACCACGTTTGGCCTCCAGCAGCACCTCACCACCCAGGCTCACCAGGTTTTCCTGGGCACGGATGATGTTATCCGCCGCCGTGACCGAAATTTGCGGGCCCATAAACGGCTGTGGCTCGGCAAACGGACCATCGACATTGAGCTGCGACGCCGCTTCGACCAGACGCGTCAGCACTGCATCGCCTTGCGGACCTTTCGGCAGGTACAGGCGACGGGCACAGGTACAACGCTGGCCGGCACTGATAAAGGCCGATTGAATAATAGTGTAGACAGTGGCATCGAGCTCGCCATAGTCCTTGGAGATCACCATCGGGTTGTTGCCGCCCATTTCCAGGGCCAGCATTTTATCCGGCTGGCCGGCAAACTGACGATGCAGGATATGACCGGTATTGGCACTGCCGGTAAACAACAGGCCGTCGATCCCTTGTGAGCCCGCCAGGGCTTCACCGGTAGCACGTGCGCCTTGTACCAGGTTGATCACGCCATCCGGCAGACCCGCCTGTTGCCACAGTTTCATGGTTTCTTCCGCCACTTTCGGCGTCAGATCCGATGGCTTGAAGACCACGGTATTGCCCGCCAGCAAAGCCGGTACAATGTGGCCGTTCGGCAGATGACCCGGGAAGTTGTACGGGCCGAAAACCGCCATCACGCCCAACGGACGATGGCGCAGCACGGCCTGAGTCCCATCGGCCACTTCTTTTTGCTTGAAGCCGGTACGCTCTTCGTAGGCACGCAGGGAAATGGCAATCTTGCCCACCATGGCACCAGCCTCGGTGCGGGTTTCCCACAGCGGTTTGCCGGTTTCTTCAGCAATGGTCCGGGCGATGTGCTCACTGTTCTCTTTCACCAGATCGGCAAATCGCTCGACAATTGCGCGGCGCTCGCTCAGATCAGTTTTCCGCCAGCTCACCAGCGCCTCACGGGCAGCGGCCACGGCCTGCTCTACCTGCTCGGCGGTCGCGCTCTGGCCCTGCCAGATCACTTCGCCGCTGAATGGGTTGAGCGACTGCATCGCGTCACCTTCACCCGCGAGCCATTTGCCTGCAATCCATTGTGTCATGATGTTCTCCCGTCAGTTATTGCTCAATCAGGCGAACCTGATCACCATCTTGTACTTGCAGTGCGGCGGCCATGTCGGCGCTAATCACTACCTCTTGCTGATCGTTCTGCAGCGTCGCCTTGCCGACCACGGCACGGAAGTGCTCGAACGAGGTATTACTGATAATACAATTGCGGCCTTGCGTCCCCTCGCCAATCGCAACGGTGAAACGCTTGGAGTGACGCACCGACTCAATATGGCGCACGTCACATTCAACGGTCGGGCCCGCATCGAAAATATCGACATAGCCGCGGCAACTGAAGCCTTCTTTTTCCAGCAGACGCAGCGCCGGTCGGGTCTTTTCATGAACCTCGCCAATCACTGCCTGTGCTTCCTGGCTCAGCAGGTTGACGTAAATCGGTAGTTTCGGCATCAGGTCGGCGATAAAGCCTTTCTTGCCAATCCCGGTCAGATAGTCGGCCAGGGTAAAATCAATCGAGAAGAAGTGCTCTTTGAGCCACTCCCAGAACGGCGAATGGCCACTATCATCAGAGACCCCGCGCATTTCCGCGATAATGGTTTTATCAAAACGTTCCGGGTGCTCCGCCAGCATCATAAAACGACACTTGGACAGCAGACGGCCATTGAGGCCTTTGCGCCACTGCGGACGCAGGAACAAGGTGCACAGCTCGCTCACCCCAGTATAGTCATTGCCCAATGTCAGGGTTTTCACCACATTGTGAACATTGAGACGACGGGATGAATGGACCACGGTGCTCAGATGATAAGTGTAAAACGGGGTGTCCAGTCCAACGGCAGCCTCAATGGCTGTCGTGCCGGCAATCTCTCCGGTTTCCGTATCTTCCGCCACCATCAGGTAGCCTTCCGGCCCCGGCTGGGTGACGTGTTTGGCAAAACTCTCTACCGAGTGACTGATTCGATTACTCAGGATTTCTTCGTTCACCGGTAATGACGTAAAGCCATGGCCAGACTCTTCTGCACATTGCATCAGTGCCGGCAGATCGGCTGCTGTAATAGGACGAATAACCAGCATCGCATTCCCTCCAGATGCAGGTAGCGGCATGAGGCCACTAACTTATCGTTATGAATTTATGTGGGTAACCTGTCTTCTACGCAGGCAAAAATGCAGCGGCCAGCTCCTGTCAGCCGCTGCAATTAATCAGATAGGACTTATTGGTATAGTTTGGCGATCGCACGTTCCAGACGCGCCATCCCTTCATCAATGTCAGCTTTCTCAATCACCAGCGACGGTGTAAAGCGCACCACGTTGGCCCCGGCAACCAGCACCATCAGCCCTTCTTCACCGGCAGCGACCAGAATGTCACGTGCACGGCCCTGCCACTCTTCCGTCAGGGCTGCACCCAGCAGCAGGCCTTGACCGCGTACTTCAGCAAAGATTGGGTACTTGGCATTGATTTGTGCCAGACCGTCACGGAACCATTGCTCACGCTCTTTCACGCCTGCCAGCACTTCCGGTTTGGAGATTTCATCAACCACCGCTTCTGCAACCGCACATGCCAGCGGGTTACCGCCGTACGTCGAGCCGTGAGTCCCCACTTTCAGGTGCTTGGCCAGCTCCGTCGTGGTCAGCATAGCACCAATCGGGAAACCACCGCCCAGCGACTTAGCCGTACTCAGGATATCCGGCGTCACGCCCAGGCCTTCGTAGGCATAGAATGTACCGGTACGGCTGTTACCCGTCTGAACTTCATCGAAGATCAGCAGCGCGTTGTGTTTGTCACACAGCTCGCGAACGCCCTGGATGAATTCCGCCGTAGGGGAAATGATCCCGCCCTCGCCCTGCAGCGGCTCCATCATCACCGCACAGGTACGGTCAGACATGTGCTCAGCCAGGCTTTCCAGATCGTTGTAAACCATGTGAGTAATGTCGCCTGGTTTCGGACCAAAACCATCAGAGTAAGCCGACTGGCCACCGACCGTGACAGTGAAAAACGTCCGGCCGTGGAAGCCCTGCTTAAAGGAAATAATTTCAGATTTTTCCGGACCAAACTTATCCACCGCATAACGGCGTGCTAGTTTCAGCGCCGCTTCGTTAGCTTCGCCGCCGGAGTTGGCGAAGAAAACCTTGTCTGCAAACGTCAGCTCTGTCAGCTTCTTGGCCAGGCGCAGGGCCGGCTCGTTGGTCATGACGTTACTCAGGTGCCACAGTTTGTCTGCCTGAGATTTCAGCGCATCGACCATGATCGGATGACAATGTCCCAGACAGCTCACTGCGATCCCACCGGCAAAGTCGACATACTCCCGGTCTTCCTGATCCCAAATCCGCGATCCCCGGCCTTTCACCGGAATAATCTGCATTGGGGAATAACAAGGCACCATCACCTCATCAAACAGCTCACGTCCTACTTTTTGATCCATTGCCATCATCCTTTCCTTCTGTGATTTGCTTCTACAGCATAGTATTTACATTTTATTAACCAATTCAATAGCAGAAAATTTTTTTTAACGCTGCTCTGACTTGGCCAACGCTCTGCGCGATACATATTTATGCGGGTTTGTATGAGAATTATTAACCACAGGTCGGATAAAAGTGTTTTTCCATATAGGAAATAACGATGTTCCCGGGGGCAAGCGGTGCATAAGATTGCCCGCCAGGTTAGCGCGGCAGAAATGAAGGATTTGTTAAAAATAGTGATAAAGATCGCGGAATTGAGACCCGAACCGGAAGACACAAAGGGGAAATACCAGCGGGGGCCGGATGAGTAACCCGCCAATTTCCCCCTACTGTCACGTCAGAAACAACATATTCTACTGTTGCAACCCTTTTCGTGTGTCTCAGCGGCGAAGAAAGTTAGCCAACAGCTGGTGTCCCTGCTCGGTCAGGATGCTCTCGGGGTGAAATTGCACCCCTTCCAGCGGCAGCGTTTTATGGGCAATGCCCATGATTTCATCCATCTCCCCGTCGCGCTCAGTCCAGGCGGTAATGTCGAAGCAATCGGGCAAGGTGTCCGCTTTCACGACCAGGGAATGGTAGCGGGTGACGGTGAGGGGCTGATTCAGCCCGGCAAACACGCTGCGCCCGGTATGGACCACCGGCGAGGTTTTCCCGTGCATGACCTGCCGTGCCCGTACCACTTCGGCGCCGAACACCTGCGCCAGCGCCTGGTGCCCGAGGCAAACCCCTAAAATCGGCAGCTTCCCGGTAAAATATTCAATCGCCTGCAAGGAAATGCCGGCTTCATTCGGCGTACAGGGCCCCGGCGAAATCACCAGATGGCTCGGTGCCAATGCTTCTATCCCGGCGATGTCGATCTCGTCATTGCGGACCACCTGTACATCGGCGCCCAATTCGCAAAAGTACTGGTAGAGGTTGTAGGTAAAGGAGTCGTAGTTATCGATCATCAACAGCATAGATACATCAGCTCTCGGGTAAGTCGGCGCCCTATTGTGCTATAGAGAACCAGAAAGGCAAGTCGAAAGCGCACCCGGCTCCCCTGACATCCGAAACAGTCGTCGTCACAACCGGCGGCATAAAAAAGCCGACCTGGCGGTCGGCTTCTTCCGTAAACACAACCCGTTACGGGCGCGGGACGAAACCCACCACCTCAAAGGCTTTTTTCAGGGTCTCGGCCGCGCGGGCAGAGGCTTTCTCGGCACCGGCTTTCATCACGGCATCCATATAGGCGCGATCTTCACGGATACGTCGGTACTCGGCCTGAATCGGCTCCAGCATCGCCACCACCGCTTCGCCGACATCCTTCTTGAACGGACCGTACATTTCCACGCCCTGGTACTTCGCCTCAATATCAGCAAAGCTCAAGCCTGTCGCTACCGAATACAGGCCCATCAGGTTTGAAATCCCGGCCTTACTCTCCAGATCGTGCGCAATGCGTGGCGGGGTTTCCGTGTCGGTCTGGGCCTTGTTGATCTTCTTGATGATCGATTTCGGCTCTTCCAACAGGGTGATCACATTCTTGCGATTGTCATCCGACTTCGACATTTTTTTGCTCGCATCCTGCAGGCTCATCACGCGGGCATTCACGGTCGGGATATACGGCTCCGGCACGGTGAAGATCGGGCTGTCCGGGCAGTAGATGTTGTTGAAACGAGTCGCGATATCCCGCGCCAGCTCCAGGTGCTGCTTCTGATCGCTGCCGACCGGCACCTGATGCGCACCGTAGAGCAGGATGTCAGCGGCCATCAGCACCGGGTAGTCAAACAGACCGACGTTGACGTCATTGGCATGACGCGCCGACTTGTCCTTGAACTGGGTCATCCGGCTCAGCTCGCCCATCTGGGTGTAGCAGTTCAGCAACCAGCCCAGCTGCGCGTGCTCCGGCACGTGCGACTGGACAAACAGGGTACTTTTCTTCGGGTCAACACCGACCGCCAGGCAGATCGCCAGTGCGTCCAGGGTCGCTTCGCGCAGGGCGATCGGGTCCTGACGAACGGTGATCGCGTGCAGGTCGACCACGCAGTACTGGCAGTCATAATCATCCTGCATCTGTTCCCACTGACGCAGCGCACCCAGATAGTTACCGATACTTAATTCACCAGAAGGCTGGACGCCACTCAATACAATGGGTTTGCTCATGATGCGATTATCCTATGTCACTCAAGTAAGCAGCGGCCCGGGGCCGCTGTCTGAATCAAAAAAACGGGGATCCAGTCAGTGCGGCTGACTGTACTAGCTGCCTAGTTTAACCACTTCAGCCAGTTGGCTAAAGTGATCCAGCACAATATCGGGATCACTGGCACTGATCGGCTGGCCATAGTTGTAACCATAGGTCAGACCGACAACATAACATGTGGCTGCTTGAGCTGCCAGAATGTCGTTGCGCGAGTCGCCGACCATCAGCAGCTCGCGGGCAGCGAGGCGATGTTTTTCCATCAGCCAGTGCAGGGCAAACGGATCCGGCTTTTTCTGCGGGAAAGTATCGCCGCCGATCACGTCGACAAAATAGTCGGCAATCCCGTGCTGAGCCAGCAGGTGCGGCAGAAACTGCGCCGGTTTGTTGGTCACAATCGCCATCGGGATCCCGGCGTCGCGCAACGCATCCAGCGTGTCCTTCACGCCCGGATAGAGGGCGCTCTGACGGTGGCCGCCTTCATCGTAGAAGCGGTCAAACAGCTGGCGGGCCTCGCGGTGCAGCGCAGGATCCAGATCCGGGTCCACCTCAATGCTGCGGCTCAGGGCGCGGCCGAGCATGATCTCAGCGCCGTTACCGATCCAGGTGGTCATTTGGGCAATCGTCACCTCAGGACGCCCCAGCGCCTGCAGGGTTTTGTTCACTGCATCTGCCAAATCCGGCACACTGTCCAGCAGGGTCCCGTCGAGGTCGAAGGCGACAAATTTAATCCCGTCAATCATCTTCATGCGCGTGTCACCTTCGCCAGTTCAGCCCGCATTTCATCGATCACGGCTTTATAATCCGGCTGACCGAAAATTGCCGAGCCGGCCACAAACATATCCGCTCCCGCTTCCGCAATTTCCCGAATGTTGTCGACCTTCACGCCGCCATCAATTTCCAGGCGGATGGTGCGGCCGGACGCATCGATACGACGACGAACTTCCCGCAGTTTATCCAGAGTGCCCGGAATGAAGGACTGCCCGCCAAAGCCCGGGTTGACCGACATCAGCAGGATCATATCGATCTTATCCATGATGTAATCGAGGTAGTGCAACGGCGTCGCCGGGTTAAATACCACCCCGGCCTGACAGCCATGCTCTTTGATCAGCTGCAGGGTGCGATCCAGGTGCTCAGTGGCTTCGGCATGCACGGTGATCATGGTCGCCCCGGCCTTGGCAAAGTCCGGAATGATCCGATCCACCGGCTTCACCATCAGGTGGACATCAATCGGCGTGGTGATCCCGTAGTCGCGCAGCGCTTTACAAATTGGCGCGCCAAACGTCAGGTTCGGCACATAGTGGTTATCCATCACGTCAAAGTGCACGACATCTGCACCCGCTGCCAGCACCTTCTCGACATCTTCGCCAAGACGCGCAAAATCTGCAGACAGGATCGATGGAGCGATCAAAAAATCCTTCATGTTCAGCCTCTATACGGTAATTACGGGATCAGAAATCGGCGCAATTCTACCCGATCCGTTCACGGATGTCTTATTTCAAAGGGGCGTTGAATGCTTTCTCGGTCAACGGGGTCGAGCGATTCAGTCAGGATGACTATGCTTGAAGGGGAAGCGTGGCGACGATGACGATCGCACTTCAACTGAAAGGACTGATATGGAGCAGGGACATGGACAACCGACATCCTCCGCAACACCCGGCCAAACCAACGAAAACCACACGGCCGCTCCTGAGCGCAGCCGCTGCCTTGTTCGGGGTGCAGTCAGAGCGTAACCGACAGGCCGATTTCAGCCAGGCTTCGGCCCGGCCGTTTATTGTTGCTGGGGTTGTCGGGATTTGCCTGTTTGTGGCGCTGCTGATCGTGATTGTGCGCCTGGTAACTGCATCCGCAGGCCCTTAGGCCTGCGGTGGGCGGAAAAGCGCCAGCAACTCATCGACTTTGTTACGGCCACTGCCGTTACGGCTGATGGTGCGCTTCACTTTCACCACCGAGAGCTCGGCCCCGTGGTACAGACGGCGGGTCAGCGTGGTGTCGTGGTTGGAGATCAGCACCGGAATATCGCGCTCCAGGGCGGCTCGTTCCGCAACATCAGCCAGGGCAGCCTGATCGTCCAGGCTAAAGCCGTTACCGGCATAGGAGGTAAAGTTCGCGGTGGTCGAGAGCGGTGCATACGGCGGATCGCAGTACACCACGCAGCCCTTGCGGGCCCGGGAAAACGTCTGATGGTAGCCTTCGCACACAAACGTGGCCCGCTTGGCCTTCTCGGAAAAATACCCCATTTCCTCTTCCGGAAAGTATGGCTTTTTATAGGAGCCGAACGGCACATTGAAGCCGCCTTTCTTGTTATAGCGGCACAGGCCGTTAAAACCATGGCGGTTCATGTAGAGGAAATACAGCGAGCG
Source organism: Photobacterium sp. MCCC 1A19761 (assembly GCF_037389125.1). NCBI lineage: Bacteria > Pseudomonadati > Pseudomonadota > Gammaproteobacteria > Vibrionales > Vibrionaceae > Photobacterium > Photobacterium sp. MCCC 1A19761. The sequence continues at coordinate 215,755 of NZ_JAZGTF010000009.1, read as the reverse complement.
CAGGTATGGATCCTGAGTCTGGTTAAAGGCGGCTCGGATTTCCAGGTATGCCTCTTTACGATTGTACTCCGGGGTAAACAGATCGCGGGCATCACGGATATAACGCTCCGGCTCGGTCTTCAAAATGTTATACAGATTGATCAGATCCGGGTTGATATCAGCCAGCAGGTATTGTTCGAAATCGGTGTTGAGGAAGACAGAGCCCGCTCCGACAAAAGGCTCAACCAGTTTACGCGCAGGTGGTAAATGCCGCTCGATTTCCTCGACCAGAGAGTACTTGCCTCCAGCCCATTTCAGGAATGCACGATGCTTTTTCATTCAGCTTACCACCACCAGTACCGATATTGTTTCGAAGGGTGGCGGATTGTACCCCATTTCACCCCAACTCTGATACCGGTTCACGTAAATATCTGCCTGTCTCTGCCATTATTTCACGCGATCAAGCTCACGGTGGATTTGCGCATAGGATTTCACCCATGGCTGAACCTGCTGCAACCGGGCTGGCAAACGTGACTCCGCACGCCGGGCAGCAACCACGCTCGGATAATCGCCGGTGACAATGATGAACCACGGCTCGCCATTGCGGCGGGTTTCGTAGATCTCGGCAATCCGGGCGATATCGTACTGGGAAATAAACTGGTTCGCGGCCGTCAGCGATCGTAGCGCCGCCAGCTGCAAGGCATAATGCCGGGCATCCACCGCTTTCAGGGCCACGCCCAGTTGCGGCGTCGGTGCAACCACCGGTAACGGTGCTGGTGCCGAGACAGGGGCAGCTTCGGGCGACGACGCTGGCTCCTGTGACTCCTGCACCAGCGGTGCAGACGGTGATGCTGCCCCTGTATCCGGGGCTTGTGGCGCTGATGCCTCCGGGGCAACTGCCGGGGCTGGGGTCAATCCGGTTTCCGCTGCTGACGGCACCAAAGCTGCCGCCGCCCGCTCGCCACTGCCGCCAAGCGCCTGCTCGGTCAGCATCGCATCCACCACATCCGAGGGGACGACAACCCGGGGCGGCGTATCACTGCGCCCGACCGTCAGCCCTTCAATGGAAACAGCCGGTGGCAAATGACCGCTGTCCTCAATAATCGGCGTACTTCCCCCATTCTGTTGGGCGAACGTTGGCTGCTTCATTTCTTTCGCCGGTGATGCCACCGGTGGCAGAGAGTGCGCCTCATCAAACCGTCCGGTCGACAAGGCCGCCTGTGGCGCCTGCGTTTCACGCAAGTCGAGCACCGACAAGGCAGCGATCTCCGGTGCCACATCCAGATCGGCTTCCATCGGCGCTGGGGATTGACTGAAGAACCAGGTGCCGATGCCGGCCAAAGCCACCACCAGCAGGGCTAGCATCAGAATTAGGGGAGAAAATTGACGTGACGATCCACCGACCATAGTTGTCTGCTCCGTATTCGCTAATTGCATCAAAGCCCCTGGCAAAGGCTCAACCAGCCGGGCCTGCTCCTTCAGATTGCGCCGACGATTGGCCTCCAGCCGATCGAACGCAAGCACAACTTCGACAAATGTCAGGGCTTCCTGTTCGCTGAAATCCGCAATTTCCAGTTCCAGCGGCATGCTTCCCTGGCCATGCGAGGCTTGGCTAAGGTATTTATCCAACCGCCCCGGCTGGCTGAACAGCAATACATTAACCTGCCAACCCGGGGTCGCCTTGGCTTTCTGAACCAAGGCCCATAATTCGGCAACCAACGTGGCACTCAACAGATGCGCATCGTCGATCACCAACAACAAATTCACCGGCAACCCACCCACCAGCATATGCTCAAGACTTTGCAAAATTGGGTCTTGTTCGTTAAACACCGGCTGAGGGATCAACTGCTTGATCAAAATGGAGCGGTGCTGCGCCGGGCTCTGGGACGGGTGACACAGCAACAGGCTTTGGTTGCTTTGACCGGCCCAAAGTTCCAGGTAGCGCTGTGCGAGCCAGGTTTTTCCCGCGCCGTCACGGCCGGTGATCTGGATCAGGTTGGAACTAAAACGGGTCAGGAACTGAATTCGGGAAAGAAGCTGGATCTGGCTGTCCACATCCAGCATAGCGACAGAAGTGTCACGAGTCATGGGGGTTCACAACATCAAGATTGAATCACACGACGTAGAATATCATGCGGCACATCCGCAACAACCTCAGCGCTCCCGATCGACGTCGGCAACACCAGTCGAAGCTGGCCGGACAAGACTTTCTTATCTCGCATCATGTGTTTCATATAGCAATCGAAATCCATCTCCGCAGGCGCGGCGATCGGCAGGTTGGCCTGCGCAAGCAAACGGATAATCCGCTCAACATCCGCTGGCGCCAGCAAGCCGTGTTCACTCGCAGTTTGGGCCGCCTGGACCGTCCCGGCAGCGACTGCTTCACCGTGGAGCCAGTTGCCGTAGCCCATTTCTGCTTCAATGGCGTGGCCAAAGGTATGGCCCAGGTTCAGCAGGGCTCGCACCCCGGACTCTTTCTCATCCGCGGCCACTACATCGGCTTTGATCTGGCAGCAACGCCGGATCGCATACGCCAGGGCTTCGGTATCCAGGGCCTGAAGTTTGGCCATGTTCTGCTCAAGCCAGACGAAAAAGTCGTGATCGGCAATGATCCCGTATTTGATCACTTCCGCCATCCCGGCTGCAAATTCGCGCGGCGGCAGTGTGTGCAGGCAGTGCGTATCAATCACCACCGCTTTGGGCTGGTAAAATGCCCCGATCATATTTTTGCCCAGCGGATGATTCACTGCGGTCTTGCCGCCAACCGACGAATCGACCTGAGCCAGTAAGGTGGTCGGGACCTGAATAAAGTCCACGCCGCGCTGGTAGCACGCCGCGGCGTACCCGACCACATCCCCAATCACCCCGCCGCCGAGCGCAACCAGGACGACATCCCGGCCGTAATTGCCTTCCAGCAAAAAGGTCATGATTTGGTTAAACGTGTCCAGGGTTTTGAACTGTTCGCCGTCCGGCAGGGAAAGGAGGGAAACTTCGCAAGGCAGAGAACGGATGGTCGCCATCACCTGTTCGGCATAAAGTGGCGCCACCGTCTCGTTACTGACCACAACAACCCGTTGCCCACGCTTGATGGCAGAGGAAAACAACGCCGGGTCATCAAATAACTCGGCGCCAATTGAGATAGGATAACTTCTGTCATCAAGATTAACGTGGATCCGTTCCATGGTCAGTATCTCTGTTTCAATGAATTATCGTTCGTCCAGCATCTTGATGATTTGATTCGCCACGACTTTGGCGCTTTGATCATCAGTGCGGACAACGTAGTCTGCTACCTCTTCATACAAAGGATTACGCTCTTTTGCAAGCTCTTCCAGTACTTCACGTGGGGTATCGGTCTGAAGCAGAGGACGTTTCTTGTCACGCTGGGTACGCGCCAGCTGTTTTTCAATGGTAGTTTCAAGATATACCACGATACCGCGGGCAGACAGACGGTTGCGGTTTTCCTTGCTTTTTACAGAACCACCCCCTGTTGCCAGTACGATTCCTTGTTCTTGAGTCAGATCATCGATCACTTTCTCTTCGCGAACTCGGAAACCCTCTTCACCTTCAACATCGAATACCCAGCTGATATCGGCTCCAGTACGCTCTTCAATCACAGTGTCCGAATCCAGGAACTCCATATGCAGCTGTTGTGCAAGATGTCGACCAATAGTACTTTTGCCGGCACCCATAGGTCCGACCAGGAAAATATTTCGTTTTTCAGCCATTTTTAGCAATTTTACGCGCGGTTAATAAAACGACACCGCCCGCAGGCTATCGATTACAAAAGCCCGAGGCGCCAAGTTCCTCACTTTTCATTCGTGATAAGACCGAAAATTATCTCAGGACTCGCTATCACTTGGCAATAGCTAGAGCCATTCATTCCCAATTTAATTCCCGGTCGGAAGCCGCGCCGCAGCTACTGCATGACAATTTTTGGAGTCACGAAGATCAACAGCTCTCGCTTGGTAAACTGCTCCAGCTTATGGCGAAACAACGCCCCCAGCACCGGTAAATCCCCCAATAACGGGACCTTGCGCATGATGTTGTTGATCTGGTGCTGGTAAATCCCACCGAGCACCACGGTCTCCCCATTTTCGACCAGCACCTGGGTGCCGATCCGCTGGGTATCAATGGCAACGGCTTCGCCGGTGCCGGTCTTCACCTCGCTGCCTTTCTTGTCCTGAGTCACCATCAGATCCAGCACCAGTTTATTATCCGGCGTGATTTGCGGCGTCACCATCAGGCTCAGGACGGCCTTTTTAAACCCGACCGAGACCGCCCCGCTGGAGGACGCCTCGAGATAAGGGATTTCTGTCCCCTGTTCGATATACGCCATCTTTTTGTCCGTGGTGACCAGGCGGGGACTGGAAATAATTTCCAGCTTTTTCTCCGACTGCAGCGCCGAGAGCTCAAGGTCCAGCAGGATATCGCCCATCTTCGCCACCTGGAATGCGACCCGCGCCGCCCCAGGCTCGGTGGCCCCCAGATTCACATTAAGAAAATCGGTCACCGGTGTTTCACTGCTCTCCAGCAAGCCGGACGAGACGAGATTACTCTCGATCGAACCGCCGACCGTGGTGTCGCCATTGCTGCCCAACACACCCCACCGTACCCCGATTTCGTCAACATCGTCTTCATTGACCGACACAATCCGGGCTTCGATGTGCACCTGCTTCACAGGGATATCCAGCGCGGTCACGATGGATTTGATTTTGTCGATATGCTCTCCCAAATCATGAATAATCAACGCATTCGTCCGCTCGTCCACATGCAGTGAGCCCCGCTCCGACAGCATGCTGGAGCCTTCTTCCTTACCCCGCAGCAACTCGGCCAATTCCGTCGCTTTGGCATAGTGCACCTGAACAATGTCCGAACGTAGCGTCGCCAGTGCCAGTGCCTGTTGCTTCGCTTCCAGCGCTTGCTGCTCACTCAAAGCCAGCTCCTGCTTCGGCGCAATCAGCACCACCGAGTCTTTGACCCGCTTATCCAGCCCCTTGGCCTGCAAGATGATATCCAGCACCTGCGGCCAGGGAACGTTATCTAACCGCAAGGTGACCGTGCCGGTGACACTGTCGGACACCACCAGATTGAAATCGTTATATTCGGCGATCAACTGCAAGACATTACGGACGGGAATATCCTGAAAGTTAATTGAAATCGGCTTGCCGCTATAGCTGATTTTCCCGGCCGACGCTTCCGTCGGCAGCGCGGTCACCATCACGCTGAGCCGTGCCCCTTCCAGGCGGTAGTCATAGTGGAAAGCGTCGCTCATCGTCAATTTCAGCCGGGTCCCTTTCTCCCCGCGCAGCGTCTCCACCGATGTCACCACGGTCGCAAAGTCCGCGACATCCAGAACATAAAGCATGTCATCGTCAATCGCTGCATCAACCAGCTCCACATACAGCTGCCGTCCGACCTGGCGGACATCGACCAGCGTCCGGGTTTTGGCCAGTTCAACACTGACAATCCCCCGTCCTTCGCCATCGCGCCGGAAATCAATATCCAGGATCTTATTGTCCACCACCTCAATGGCCGACGCGGATGCCGCCACCAACCACAGCAACATCCCGGCCGCCCATACTCCAACGGCGTCCCAGCGCCAGCGTCCAGCTCTTTTCATGCTCAATTCGCGGTTCATCATGCGTACTTCTCTAATTCCATCTAACCTGTCGGTTCCGTACCAACAATTGATAACGAAACCGTGCGCGTCAGCCAGCACCCGGCGCCATCCGGCAGGGTTTCCACCAGCTCCAGACCGGTTGTTCCCACCCGGGTCACCCGACCATAATTCAAACCGAGGTAATGCCCCCGGCGTACCTTGACCAGTTGTTGTGTCGGGGTATAAACCAACGCCCAGCGCTGCTTGCCATCCCCAATCACCCCCTTCATCTCCAGTTGCTCCAGGGCAAACTGCTCCAGCGGCATCGGTTTACGCTGGTCTTCCGGCTGCCAGCATGCGGTCTCTTCCTGAGTTTCCGGCACCCGCTCTTCAGCACGCGGGCGGGCAAAAGGCACCCGCTCGTCGGCCAGCACAAACGGATCCGCCCGGTAGACATACTCCGCCGGTAAGGCTTCAGTCTTCGCCGTAGCCTGCAGCGTTGCCTGTGCAATCACCTGCTCTACCGAGCCTTCATTCGCATGACACCCCCATAGCAGCCCGGCGATAACCAATACATACCATCGTCCCATCATCCTATCCTCCCTGTTGCGGCGGTTTGAACCGATACGTACTGGCCGAAACCGTCAGCTTCAACAGCACTGAAGACGACGGCTCACTGACCAGATCCAGCTGAAAGTCACTCAGGGTGACAATCCGGGACAACGCTGCCACCGCAGCGGCGAACTGACCGATCTCCTCATAGCTGCCGGTGAGCTCAATACTGATCGGGAGTTCAAAAAACAGCGGGTGCTCGACCGTCGGCGCCCATTCAATCCGTTGAAAATCCAAACCATTGCGGATCCCGATGTCATTAATGCCGGACAACAGGCTGGCAAGCTCTTTCTCTTCCGGCAGTTGCTGAACGACCTGCTGATACCGTCCACCCAGCGCCGTCAACTGCTGGCGGATCAGCGGCAGCGCCGCGGCCTGATTGGCTCGGATCACCAGTTGCTGATGCAATCCTGTTTCCCGCTGCTTTAGCTCGGCCAGCGTGGCCTGGGAAGGTATGAGCCAAAACCAGTATCCCGCCCCCGCCAACACCAGCGCCAACAACAGCGCGGCCAGGCATTGCGGTAAACGGGGCCAGTCCGCAATTTCATCCAGTTCCAGATCCTGCCATTCGGTCACGGGTTCTCTCCTTGTACAATCGAGCCGCTGCTCCCAGCCTGCGGCTGCTTCAACACAAAAGAGACGCTGAACGCGCTGGTGGCCGGTTCATCCTCTTCGCGACCGGCCAGTATCGAGTGGATGGTCACGTCGCTAATCCAGGGAGACTGCTCAGCCCGGGACAACAACATCGCCAGTTGACCGTTGGAATCCCCGTCCCCTTCCAGGGCAACCCGACGCTCCGCCAGGCTGACCTGATTGAGATACACACCTTGCGGCACAACCGCCGGAAGTAAGTTGAGTAGATGCGTCACTTGGTTCCGCTCTTGCTGGATCTCCTCAATGACCGCCAACCGCTCATGAAACGCCAGCCGCTGCCGCTCCAGTTTGGGCAACATCGACAACTGATGCTCCAAGGCATCAATGGCCTGTTCCAACTGTTGGTTTCGCCCCTGCTGCACGCTTTGCTGCCCGGCGAGGTAGGCATTTGCGCCCACGACACCGGCAGCCACTACCAGACAAGTCGCGGCGATCAATGCATAGAAGTGCTGGCGATGCTGCTGGCGTTGCCGATCGCGCCAGGGCAGGAGGTTCAGTTTTTCCATCATGGTGCCACTCCCCGCAGTGCCAGCCCGGTTGCCACAGCGTACTGACTGTAGAGATGTTCCCCTGCAATCTCGCCCAGCTTTTTATCACTCGGCAGGCACCGAAACGGATTCAGCCACCGCACTTCCAAACCTAATAACCGTGCCAGCAGGCTCTCCGAGACCACATGCTGGCCACCACCACACAGCCAGACGCCTTCGAGCGGTGCAGTCGCATGGGTCGAGTTGTAGAGCTGGAACTGACGCCGAAGCTGATCCGCCAACTGCTTGGTAAAGGCTTCACTTTGTTCAGAATCCGGCATCGTCAGCACCGGCTCTCCCGCTGCCCGGGTCGGCGTCAGTTGGCCGGCACCCCAGGCAATTTCCCGATGATAGGCACCGCTGCCGGCCGGGTGCACCGCAAATTCAGTCAGCCGATGGCCGATATCCACCACGCCCCACTGGCCGGACAGGCCCGACTGCTCGGCCGTAAACGTCGCCAACCAGAGCAACGCATGGGTTTGCAGTTCCATCACGTCCGGCCGTAGCCCAGCCTTTTTCAGGCATTCCACCCGCGGATCCAGGGTGGCCTTGCGCGCGGCAAACACCTGATAAGGGGCTGTTGCCGACAGTTCACTCGGTCCCGGCGACACCGCCGGATAAAAATCGAGCCGCAGCTCATCGACCGGAAACGGCGAGGACGCGCTTAAAGCCTGGGTCACGGCAAACTCAGCTTCTTCATCGGTCAGATTGGTATCGAGCTGGATCACCTTACTGATCACCGCGCTGTCCGGCAGAGCCAAAATCGTGCGACGGGCCCGCCGGGGCAGGCTTTTCCGGATTTGACGTATCGCTGACAACAGCCCCCCGACATCCACGGTATGCTGATCATTTATAATCGGCGTCGTCGGCACGACTTCAGCGAACGCGACCAAGGCCAGTTGCGATTTCTTCTGGCTCAGCACAACGGCTTTGATACTATGGTGGCCGATATCAATCCCGACAGTCAGTGGGTTTTGAAACATACCGTGCTATGCTCCCAGTAGCGGACATGCAATATATTTTTCATCTAAACACCAACCTATAGCGTTAATTTTCTTTGAGTTATCTTTATACTTACTGATTGAAATAGAGTGAACGGTCAAACGATGGTGTAACAGGAATTCTCAAGTGAAGTTCATAAAGCGATTACTCATACTTGCAACGGGTTGCATATTTCTTGGGGTCGGTACAATCTTTGGTTTTTATCAATACGTAAAGCCCGAACTCCCGGATGTCGCAACACTGAAAAATGTTGAATTACAAACTCCGATGCAGGTGTTCAGTGCCGACGGCAAACTGATCTCTCAATTTGGCGAGAAGCGTCGGATCCCCCTGTCACTTGATGCCATTCCGCCGCAGATGCTCCATGCGTTCATTGCCACCGAGGACAGCCGTTACTACGAACACCCGGGGATCGACCCGATCGGGATTGCCCGTGCCGCCATCGTCGTCGCTGTCTCCGGCTCTGCCAAGCAGGGCGCCAGTACCATTACCCAGCAGTTAGCCCGGAACTTCTTTCTCACCAATGAGAAAAAGATCATGCGGAAGGTCAAAGAGATCTTCATCGCCATTCACATTGAGCAGCTGCTGAGCAAAGAAGAAATCCTTGAGCTCTATCTGAACAAAATCTACCTCGGCTACCGCGCCTACGGCGTCGGTGCTGCAGCGCAGGTGTATTTCGGCAAGGAAGTGAACCAGCTGACCCTGGGCGAGATCGCCGTGATCGCCGGTTTGCCGAAAGCGCCGTCGACCATGAACCCGCTCTACTCGATTGACCGCGCGACGACCCGTCGCAATGTGGTGCTGAGCCGGATGTTCGACGAAGGCTATATCAGCCAGGCCGAGCTAGATCAGGCCCGTTCGGAGCCGATTGTCGCCCGCTACCACGGCGCGGAAATTGAGCTGAGCGCACCGTACTTTGCCGAGCGTGCCCGGGCCTGGATGATCGAGCGCTATGGCGAGGATGCCTACACCTCCGGGATGCGGATTTACACCACAGTGGATCCGAAACTCCAGCAGGCCGCGCAGACTGCCGCGATCAACAACCTGCTGAGCTACGACCAGCGCCATGGCTACCGCGGTGCCGTGGCCACCCTGTGGCAGCCGAAACAAGCGGCCTGGCCGAGCGAGAAAATTATTGAGCATCTGCGCCAGCAACCCGGCTATGGCACGCTGCAAGCCGCAGTTGTGACCGCCGTGGACGGCAAGTCCGCGCAAGTTATGACCAAAGACGGGGCCCAGCACACCCTGGCATGGGACGGCATGAAATGGGCCCGCCGTTATATGACGGATGAGCGTCAGAGCGCCGCCCCGACCACTGCGGCAGAAATCCTCGCCCCGGGTGAGCAAATCTGGGTTGAGCAGCGAGAGCAAGACTGGGGGCTGAGCCAGGTGCCGGACGCCAACACCGCGTTTGTCGCCGTTTCGCCGCAAAACGGCGCGGTGAAAGCCATGGTCGGCGGGTTCAACTTCGTCCACAGTAAATTTAACCGGGCCACCCAGTCGGTGCGCCAGGTCGGCTCCGGGATCAAACCCTTCATTTACTCGGCCGCGCTGGATAAAGGCATGACCCTGGCGACTCTGGTCAACGATGCCCCGATCAACCGCTGGGATGAGAGTATGGGTACCGCCTGGCGACCGAAAAACTCGCCACCGACCTATAACGGTCCGACCCGGCTGCGCCTGGGCCTGGCCCAGTCGAAGAACGTGATGGCGGTACGGGTACTGCAAAATGTCGGTCTGGACGATGCCATCAGTTACCTGACCCGCTTTGGCTTCAAACGCGAAGACTTGCCGCGAGCCGAAGCGATTGCACTGGGCGCAGGCAGCCTGACCCCGCTGGAAATGGCCCAGGGCTTTTCGGTCTTTGCCAACGGCGGCTACTATGTCGAGCCTTACTTCATTGAGCGGGTCGAAGATGCCTACGGCAACCTGATCTACCAGGCCAACCCGAACCAGGTCTGCGATACCGAGTGCCAGCGCGGGCAGCAGCAAGCCGGCAACACCGTCACCGCCAGCAAGGCCGTGCTGCAAGGCATTGCCATCAGCGAGCAGGAGCTCAGTGACAACGGCAGCGCTGACGCCGAGCAGGCGCCACGCTACGCACCTCAGGTGATTTCGGAGCAAAATGCTTTCCTGATCCGCGAGATGCTGGAGAGCAATATCTGGGGTGGCGGTGACTGGCGTCACGGCACCGGCTGGAACGGGACCGGCTGGCGCGGCCAGGTCCTGAAACGCCGGGATATCGGCGGCAAGACCGGCACCACCAACGATTCGAAAGATGCCTGGTATTCCGGGTTCGGTCCGAACATCGTGGCCACCGCCTGGGTTGGTTTTGACGATCACAGCCGCAACCTGGGCCGGACCAGCTGGAACAACAACCTGGACAAAGAGCAGATTTCAGGAGCCGAATCCGGCGCCAAGACGGCACAGCCGGCGTGGGTCTCCTTTATGGAGCAAGCCCTGGTTGATGTGCCGATCCAGCGCAAACAGCTCCCGGACGGGATCATTCAGGTCCGCATCGACCGTGATACCGGCAAACTGAGCAACCGGACCGACTTCAGCTCGATGTTTGAATATTTCGAGAAAGGCACTGAGCCGACCGAGACAGCCAGCGAGAGCGGTGCCGGGGGTATTTTCGAAGCCGACAGCTCGGATGAACTGTTCTGATCCCAAGCTACGTCACCCATACGAAAGCGCCCCCTGATTTCAGGGGGCGCTTTTTTTCATCGGCCCTCGCCGACGAGTTGCCGGAATGGCCTGGTTGAAACAACCTTGCGAGAACAACCTAGCTAGAACAATCCAGGCACAATGCGACAGAACCAGCGCTAGGCCGGATCAGAGAGCACCGGCGCCGGGTGATCCGCTGTTTCCCGGGCAAACTGCGGCTGCATCTGCTCGCCAATCAGCGCCGCCAGCTTTTCATAACGGCCCCGTAACGGGGAGCCCGGCCGGTACGCCAGTACAATCTGGCGGGTCGGCACGGGATCTAAGGCCCGGATGTAGCAAATCCCGTCCCGCTGGCGCGTAGCCGGGGTCGCCAGTTGCGGCAACAATGTGATCCCGCTGCCCGCAGCGACCATATTACGCAGCGTTTCCAAGCTGGTTGCCTTAAAGCTGCTGTCTTCCTGCGCCCCGACGGCAAAACAGAAGCCCATCGCCTGATCGCGCAGGCAATGGCCGTCGCCCAGCATCAGCAGGGTCTGGCCATTGAGCTGAGCCATGGCCAGGCTCTCCCGGGCTGCCCAGGGATGTTCCTGCGGCACGGCCAGCACCATCGGCTCATGGTAAACCGGTAACTCCAGCAGGTGCTCGGTCTCCTTCACCGCCGCCAGCACAATACAATCGAGCTTGCCTTCTTCCAGCTGCTGCACCAACTGATGGGTCTGGGCTTCATGCAGATACAGCTCCAGCTGCGGAAAGGCGGCTTTGAGGTGCGGAATAATATGCGGCAACAGATACGGCCCCACCGTCGGGATAAAACCGATATGCAGCGGCCCGGCCATACTGTCTCCCTGCTGGCTGGCCAGCTCGGTCAGCACCTTCACTTCCATCAGGATCTTCCGGGCCTGGGCCACCAGGCTGAGGCCGGCGTCAGTAAACAGCACCCGGCGACTGGTGCGCTCGAGCAGTGAGACTCCCAGCTCATCTTCCAGTTTACGGATCTGCCCGCTCAGCGTCGGCTGGCTGACGAAACAAGCCTCTGCTGCCTTGCGAAAATGCTTGTGCTCCGACAATGCCACCAGATATTCAAGATCGCGGATGTTCATGGCGCCCCTTTTGTTCATAGAATAAAGCTATCAAAACCATAGCAGCAAACGATTAGAACTATCAATACATTCGCGACATAATTCTCCCATCAAAACGGAGCGGGATAAACAAAGCTCCGGTTGTTACCAACAAAACAAATTAAATATTCATCAATTTAAGGGGAAACATTATGTTTGCATCTAAAGAAGGCCAAGCCGTCCCACAAGTTACCTTCCGCACTCGCCAGGGCGATCAGTGGGTGGATGTCACCACTGCCGATCTGTTCGCAGACAAAACCGTGATTGTCTTCAGTCTGCCGGGCGCCTTTACCCCAACCTGTTCATCCAGCCACCTGCCACGTTACAACGAGCTGGCCTCGGTCTTTGCCGAGCACGGTGTCGATGACATCCTGTGTGTTTCCGTCAACGACACTTTCGTGATGAACGCCTGGAAAGCCGATCAGGAAGCCGACAACATCACCTTTATCCCGGATGGGAACGGTGAGTTCTCCCAAGGTATGGGCATGCTGGTCAGCAAAGAAGATCTGGGCTTCGGCGCACGTTCATGGCGCTACAGCATGCTGGTGAAAAATGGCGTGGTTGAGAAGATGTTCATCGAGAACGACGAGCCGGGCGACCCGTTCAAGGTTTCCGATGCCGATACGATGCTGAAGTACATTGCCCCGGAGCACCAGCTACAGGAATCGATTACGGTCTTCACCAAGCCGGGCTGCCCGTTCTGTGCCAAAGCCAAGCAGAGCCTGATTGACCACAACCTGCAGTATGAAGAAGTGATCCTGGGCAAAGATGCCACTACGGTCAGCCTGCGTGCCGTGACCGGTCGCAGCACCGTGCCGCAAGTCTTCATCGGGGGGCAGCACATCGGTGGCAGCGAAGAGCTGGACGCATACCTGAGCGCCTAACCGGGCAGCAATGTTGCAGGGTCGCAAGGCCCTGCCTTTTATCGGCAGTGTGATTGGAGAGATAAGAATGAAAACCCTGAATGTTGATGTGGCGGTGATTGGCGGCGGGACAGCCGGCCTCGGCGCTTACCGTGCGGCCAAGGCGCATACAGACAGCGTCGTGATGATTGAAGGCGGCCCGTACGGCACCACCTGTGCCCGTGTCGGCTGTATGCCGTCCAAGCTGCTGATTGCGGCAGCTGAAAGCGTTCACCAGATCGAAAAAGCGCCGGGCTTTGGCATCTACCCACAAGGCGAGATCCTGATCAACGGCCGTGAAGTGATGGATCGGGTCAAGCGCGAGCGGGACCGTTTCGTCGGCTTCGTGCTGGAAGGTGTGGATGAGATCCCAGCCGAAGACAAAATTGCCGGCTATGCCCAGTTTATCAATGACACCACCCTGATGGTGGATGACCATACCCGGATTGAAGCCAAGCGCATTGTGATTGCAACCGGCTCCCGCCCGGCCTACCCGGCGGTCTGGAACGAACTGGGCGATCGCCTGATCATCAATGATGATGTCTTCGAGTGGGACGATCTGCCCCGCGCCGTGGCGGTGTTTGGTCCGGGCGTGATTGGTCTGGAACTGGGTCAGGCACTCAAACGCCTGGGCGTTGAAGTCGTGATGTTTGGCTTAGGTGGCCAGGTCGGCCCGCTGACCGACCCGGCAATCATGGCTTATGCCAATCAGGCCTTTAATGAAGAATTCTATCTGGATGCGGATGTCAAAGTCGAAAGCATGAAACGCGACGGCGACGAAGTTGAGATCCAGTATCTGGACAAACAAGGTGAACTGGCCGTGATCCGGGTGGATTATGTGCTGGCCGCGACCGGCCGCCGTCCGAATGTCGACAAGCTGGCGATTGAAAACACCAACATGACCCTGGATGAGCGCAGTGTCCCGGTGGCGGACCACTTCACGCTGCAAACCTCGGTCGAGACGATTTTCATTGCCGGTGATGCCAGCAACCAGCTGCCTCTGCTGCATGAAGCCGCGGATCAGGGCCGGATTGCCGGGGACAACGCTGGCCGCTTCCCGGATATCCGTGCCGGTCTGCGCCGCTCGAAAATTTCTGCTGTGTTCTCAGATCCGCAAATTGCGCTGGTCGGGGAAACCTACAAAGAAGTCAGCGAGCGTCTCGGCAACTGTGGCTGTTTCGAAACCGGTGTCGTCTCGTTTGAGAATCAGGGCCGCTCCCAGGTGATGCTGCGCAACAAAGGCCTGCTGCACGTTTACGGTGAACACGGCACCGGCCGTTTCCTCGGTGCCGAAATGATGGGCCCGAATGCCGAGCACCTGGCTCACCTGCTGGCCTGGGCACACCAGAACAAAATGACTGTTGCTGAGATGCTGGACATGCCGTTCTATCATCCGGTGATTGAAGAAGGGGTTCGGACCGCGCTGCGCGATCTTAACGCCAAGCTACACCTCGGCCCGCAGATGATCAAACACTGCCTCGACTGCGGCCCGGGCTGCTAACCTGTTCCAACACTCTAGCACTGCCTTGCACTATGATTTGCCCTCCTCCGGAGGGCTTTTTTCCAGTACACTCTGAAGTCTTCCCCGTTTGAGGAGACGGACATGGGTTGTCCCCACTGCCACCACTCACAGGCCTTTCGCCGTAAACTCGGCCGTTGCCGCCGCTGTATTTTGCAACTGATCCTGCTCAGCACCCTGAGCTGGTGTGCCTGGTTCTATTACTACCTGCCGACGCCGACTCAGGTGGAATCCATCACCCTGTTATTTGCCGCCAGCGCCTTCAGCCTGTTACTGCTGGCCCATGGGGTGGCCGCTCTGGCGCGTATACGCAACCCCCATCCATCCCCATCCCGCTGAATAAAAAAACCGGCCGCGATACCAGAAGCATCGGGCCGGGGTCGGACTAGAACTAGGCGTCTAAAATTCAGTTCAATATCATGTAAGTAACCCAGCCAGCGCTCGGTCAGGCCACGTTGACCGTCGGAATCGACTGCTCTTTATCGAGCCGCACTTCCAGCGCCACCTCATCACAGGCATGCTGGCGCGGACAACGGTCGCAGTCTTTCATCACTTTCTCCGGCAACAGCGATTTCGAGGTCGGAATAAAACCCTGCTTCATAAAGAACTCCGGTACCCGGGTCAGCACGAAGACTTTCTTGATCGCCATCTGATCCGCTTTCTCAATCAGGTGATCGACAATAGCTTTCCCCTGTCCCTGATGCTGCCAGCCGGCTTCAACCCCCAGCGAGCGAATTTCCGCCAGCCCCGAGTCATACACATAGAGCGATGCGCACCCGGTCACCGTGCCATGATGCTCGGCGACCGCAAACGAGCCGATATCCCGCACCAGTTCGTTGCGCATCCGCGGCAGATTTTCCCCCAGCCCGGCCCAGTACGCGACCATACCTTCAATGGCATCGAGATCGGTCAAGCGCGCACCACGAACCTTCACGCCCGGGGTATAGCGTTTTTCCAGCCGCTTCTCAGCCTGGGAAATCGCATAATCCACCTGGTTCGGCGCGACCCCACCCAGGGCGCAGCGCTTCTCCAGACACGACTCGATGGTCAGGATCGGATAAACATCGTCATCAATCACCGCCGAGAACGACTTCATCTCGGCCAGCGACATCTCTTCCAGCGCGCAACCTTTGGCAATCGCCGCCACCACAGCGACCCCGACAATATGATGCGCTTCACGGAACGGAATGCCCTTGGCGACCAGATAGTCCGCCAGCTCGGTGGCGTTGGAATAGCCCTGCATCGCGGCTTCCAGCGTCCGCGCCTGGTTGACCTTGATCCCTTCAAAGCACAGCGCGGCCATTTCCATACAGTCATGCCAACTGTCGAGCGCGTCGAACAGGCCTTCCTTGTCTTCCTGCATGTCCTTGTTATAGGCCAGCGGCAGCGCTTTCACCGTCATCATCATCCCGGCCATCGCGCCGTAAACCCGGCCGCATTTACCCCGGATCAGCTCCAGAGCATCGGGATTTTTCTTCTGCGGCATCAGGGATGAGCCGGAGGTGACCGTATCGGCCAGCTCGATAAAGTTCGACTCACCGGAGTTGTAGAAGATCAGATCTTCTGCCATCCGGGACAGGTGCAGCATCGAGATCGACGCCGTCGACAGCAGCTCCATCACATGGTCGCGGTCAGACACCGAGTCCAGGCTGTTGCGGGTTGCCCGGTGAAAGCCCAGGCTGTGGGCCAGCGCCTCCCGATCAATCGGGTACGCCGTCCCGGCCAGTGCGCCCGAGCCGAGCGGACAGGTGTCCAACCGGTTCAGCGCATCCTGCAACCGCGAATGATCCCGCTCGAACATCTCAACATAGGCCAGACACCAGTGGGCAAACGTCACCGGCTGTGCCCGCTGCAGGTGGGTGTAACCCGGCAGCACCGTGCCCTGGTTCTCCCGCGCCACCGACACCAGCTGACTTTGCAGCTTATCGAGCATCATCAGCAGTTGCTGGCCCTGCTGGCGACACCACAGCTTCAGATCGGTCGCTACCTGATCGTTGCGCGAACGGCCGGTATGGAGTTTTTTCCCCAAATCCCCGACTTTGCCGATCAGTTGCTGCTCGACCCAGCTGTGGATGTCTTCGGCATCCGAGTGCAGGATCTGCTCCGGATCTTCCATCACCGCCAGCTTCAGCTCGTTCAGCGCCAGCTCCAACCGCTGCTGCTCGTCTTCGGTCAAAACGTTGACCTGACGCAGTGCCTTTGACCATGCAATGGAGCCAACGATATCTTGCTCCGCCAAGCGGTAATCAAAGCGCAGGGAATCGTTAAACTCTTTGAACCGTGTGTCTGCTGCCTGACTAAAACGTCCGCCCCATAATGCCATGGTACTTCTCCTATGTTTCGCTATTCGACGTGTCTCATTGCTTGCGGTGTAGGGTTATTTATTTTTCTTCTGTTCGTTCAGCGCACGGATCCGGCTGGCCAGCGAGTACAGGCGGATAAAGCCTTCCGCGTGGCTGTGATCGTACACTTCATCTTCGCCGAAGGTCGCAAACTCTTCCGAGTACAGGCTGTTGAGCGAGCGCTTCTGCACCACGGTAGCCTGCCCTTTATACAGCTTCACCACAACCTCACCGCTCACATCTTGCGCCAATGCCTCGGCTGCAGCCAACAGCGATTTACACAGCGGTGTGAACCAGCGACCGTCGTAGATCAGGTGCGAGGCTTTCAGGCCCAGCGACTCACGGAACTCAAACGATTCTTTGTCCAGCACCAGCTGCTCGACCGCACGCAGGGCTTCATTCATGATGGTGCCGCCCGGAGTTTCGTAACAGCCGCGGGATTTCATCCCGACCAGACGGTTCTCGACGATATCGATCCGGCCGACGCCATGCTCAGCACCCTTGGCGTTGAGGTAGGTCAGCGCCTGCAACGGTGACATGGCCTCGCCGTCCACGGCAACGATTTCGCCTTTATCGACCAGAATCGATACGGTTTCCAGGGTGTTCGGCGCATCTTCAGGATCTTTGGTCCAGACCCAGCACTGCTCATTCGGCTGGTTCCAGGTATCTTCCAGCACGCCGCCTTCGGTCGAAATATGCCAGGCGTTGGCATCACGGGAGTAGATTTTCTCCAGCGACGCGGTACACGGAATCTTACGCTCGGCCAGATAATCCAGCAGGGCTTCACGGCTGCGCAGATCCCACTCCCGCCACGGGGCAATCACGGTCAGTTGCGGTGCCAGCGCGGCGTAAGCACTTTCGAAACGCACCTGGTCATTGCCCTTCCCGGTACAGCCGTGGCACAGGGCATCGGCACCCACTTCCAGCGCACACTCAACCTGGGCTTTGGCGATGATCGGCCGGGCCATTGAGGTACCCAGCAGGTATTTGCCTTCGTAAATCGCGCCGGTTTTCAGGCTCGGATAAATATAATCGGCCACCATCTCATCTTTCAGATCGGCGATGTAACAAGCCGAAGCACCGGAAGCCAGCGCTTTCTCCTCAATCCCTTCCAGTTCCGCTTCACCCTGGCCGACATCGGCGACAAACGCCACCACTTCACAACCGTAGTTCTCTTTCAGCCAAGGAATGATGGCTGAGGTGTCCAGACCGCCGGAATAGGCCAATACAACTTTCGTTACCTTACTCATAATGCTCTCCTGCTTGCCTGCTCGACGGTCACCGCGCTCAGGCGTATTGAATCAATCAAAAATGATGGGGTGGAGCCAACCGGCTCACACAGCAAATTTAGTCCCGATACTTTGTCCTTCGAACAACTCGGCTAGTTTGTCGGGGTAGCGCCAGGTGGCGACTTCAATCGGTCGGCCCAGCGCCTTCGCCGCTTCAAAGGCCGCCCGGACCTTGACCACCATGCCGTCGGTGATCACCGCTTGGGCAATCAGGGCCTCGGCCTCGGATTCATTCAGGGCCGCAATCAGCCGTCCCTTGCCATCCAGCACGCCGCTGACATCCGACAGCAGTACCAGTTCGGCTTCCAGTGCCGCGGCAACCGCAACCGCCGCCTGATCCGCATTGACGTTCATCAGCTCACCGTGGCTGTCGAGGCCAATCGAGCTGATGATCGGCAGATAACCTGCGGCCATCACCTGTTTCACCAGCGTACTGTCGCCCGGCGCCGCTTTGCCGACCGAGCCCAGTGCCGGATCCAGCTCGCTCACCTGACACAATCCGCCGTCAGCCAGACTCAGGCCCACAGCCGCCACACCGGCTTTGATCGCCTGGCCCTGCAGCAGCTTGTTGGCTGTTCCGGCCAGTGCCCCGGCAATGAACGGAATCTGATCTTTCGGGGTTACCCGCAAGCCATCTTTCTTCACCGTCTCGAGCTGCATTTTCGTCATCAGCTCGTCCACCAGATACCCGCCGCCATGGACCAGCAGCAGCGGACGCTGCGCCTGCTCGCGGTAATGGCTAATCGCATTGAACAGCTTCTCCAGGGTCTCAGTACATGATAGTGCTGCGCCCCCTAACTTAATCACCAACGGAACCCGATTCATGATGCTCTCTCCTCAACCCATACCAGCCTGCCCTTACACCAGGGCAGTTAACGGCGCAAAACCATTTCGAATGTTTATGCACTGCATCGCCTGAGACGATGCGCCTTTCAATAAATTGTCAATCGCAGATGTTAAGATAATGTGCTCATCCTGTACCTGCCAGCCGATATCACAGAAACAGGTATTCACCACATCCTGAAGCCGGGCCGGTTGCTCACCGAGCAAACGCACCGCATTGGGCTCGTCCTGACCGGTATACGCCTGGGCCATCGCCGCACTGACTTCGCCCGCACCGACGCCGTCAGCCAGCTTGGCGGTAATCGTTGCCAGGATCCCGCGCTTGAAGTTGCCTAAATGCGGGGTGAAAATCACGTCGCAGTCCAGGTGGGTCGCGATTTCCGGTTGGTGACGGTGGCTGAACAGCCCGTAAGCCTGCAGGCTGACTTCGCAGAAACTGTTGACCATGCTGGCTTTACGCCCGGCTCCGGAGACACCGCTGACCGCATTGATCACCGGCCATTGGGTGGTGTCGAGCAGCTCGCCCGCCAACAGCGGTTTCAGCGCCAGTTGTGCCGCGGTCGGGTAACATCCCGGCACCGCCACCAGCTGTGCTTGGGCAATCGCGTCATGGTTCCATTCGGCCAGGCCATACACCGCCTGGGCCAGCCACTCCGGATGCTGATGTTCAAAGCCGTAGTAGCGGGTGTAAAACCCATTCCCTTCCACCCGAAATGCTCCTGAGAGATCAAACACCTGACAGCCGGCAGTCAGAAACACCGGGGCCAGGTCATGACTCACTTCGTGGGCCGTAGCCAGCAGGACGATGTCGGCCTGCGCGGCAACCGCCTGCGGGTCCGTCAACGGCTGGAGCGGCAGATCCACGATCCCTTTCAACTGACCGTGCAACTGACTGATGGGCTTGTGGGCATCCTGGCTCCCGGCGGAAACAAACAGACCGGCCAGGTGCAACTGGGGATGGCGATTCACCATGCCGGCCAGCTCCGCGCCGGTATAGCCGCTGGCACCGATAATGAAGGTGTTCAACATAACTGATTCCGTATTTTGACTTTCAGGGATTTGAAACTGGGCTGTGGTACAGCCGTGACAGGGTGCAAGCGCACCAGGCGGTGAGACTTAGCGTCGTCGGAGGGAATGTGAATATTGAATGCTCGCCTGGCTCATGTTAACAACTTCCTACAATCATTGTTGCTTTTTCGGTTCACCGACCGGGTTTCCCCCGTCGTGACCCATAAAACCCAAGTTAAATTTTTATTCATTAACTTTGCATTTGTATGTTTACCGATTCAACCTGCGTCTGTCAACCACAGCGTTAAAAAAAGTAGCAATTTCATTCGACGCGGTCAGATTGTCTGTGATAACCAGACGGGCCAGGGACTTCCCCCTACAGCACCCATCCTGTGGAGTATTTACGAAAGTTTTTTACAGTATGATTGGCTGATCATGACAAATATCAAACTCATGGCATTTAACTAGTCTGAAAAGGGATCAAAGTTGACCTTCGACCGGGATCACAGATAGATTGTCGGGTATAGACGAGTAAATTGGATGTAACAAAATTACGAGATGGATACGCTATGAACGAACTGTACAGCGCGTTAAGAAGTAACGTCAGTATGCTTGGCCACCTGCTGGGCAACACCATTAAAGAAGCCCACGGTGAGGCGCTTCTGGACAAAGTCGAGACCATCCGCAAGCTCTCGAAATCAGCCCGCGGCGGCAACCAGGCCGATCGCGAAAAACTGATCGATGAGCTGCAGAATCTGCCCGATGACCAGTTGCTGCCGGTTGCCCGGGCCTTCAGCCAGTTCCTCAACCTGACCAATATTGCCGAGCAGTATCATACGGTCTCTCGTCATTGCGAAGCCCATGTGTGCAACCCCGATGCGATTGACGACCTGTTTTCCAAGCTCAATCAGCAGCAAATCAGCCAGTTGGACTCCATCCAGGCGGTGCGCGATCTGAATATTGAGCTAGTGCTGACCGCTCACCCGACGGAAATTGCCCGCCGCACCATGATCCACAAGCTGATTCAGATTAATAAGTGCCTCTCGAAGCTGGAACTGAGCGAGCTGTCACACAGCGAGCGCCAGCGGGTGGAGCAGCGTCTGGAGCAGTTGATCGCCCAGGCCTGGCACTCCGACGTGATCCGTCAGCAGCGCCCGACCCCGCTCGATGAAGCCAAGTGGGGCTTTGCCGTGGTTGAGAACTCACTGTGGGAGGCGGTCCCGGAATTTCTGCGCCAGTTCGATGAGAAGCTGACCAAGCATCTCGGAGAAGGACTACCGCTTGATGCCGCGCCGGTGAAGTTCTCTTCCTGGATGGGCGGCGATCGCGACGGGAACCCGTTTGTCACCGCCAAAGTCACCCGTGAAGTGCTGTTGCTGTCGCGCTGGAAAGCCGCCGACCTGTACCTCGGCGACATCCAGGAGCTGGTCAGCGAGCTGTCGATGGTCAAATGCAATGACCAGGTCCGTGAGCTGGCAGGCGAAGAGCACGAACCGTACCGGGCAATCCTCAAAGGCCTCCGTACCAAACTAACCGAGACCCGGGATGTTCTGGATGCCCGTATTAAAGGCCAAAATGCCCCGAGCACCCCGATCCTGGAAGACGTCAACGAGCTGTGGGAGCCACTCTATGCCTGCTACCAGTCGTTGCACGAATGCGGCATGGGGATCATTGCTGACGGCCTGCTGCTGGACGTTCTGCGCCGGATCAAGTGTTTCGGCATTCACCTGGTCCGTCTCGACATTCGCCAGGAGAGCACCCGCCACTCGGATGTGATTTCCGAACTGACCCGCTATCTGGGCCTGGGGGATTACGATCAGTGGAGCGAGCAGGACAAGGTCGCCTTCCTGGTCCGCGAGTTGTCCTCCAAACGTCCGCTGCTGCCGCGTAACTGGCAGCCGTCGGACAACGTGCAGGAAGTCATCGACACCTGCCGGATTATTGCCGAGCAACCGCGCGAAGCGCTGGGCGCCTACGTCATTTCCATGGCCCGCACGGCCTCTGATGTGCTGGCGGTCCACCTGCTGCTGCAGGAAGCCGGCTGCCCGTTCCGGATGGATGTCTGCCCGCTGTTCGAAACCCTCGACGATCTCAATAACGCCGAATCGGTGATCAGCCAGCTGATGAACATCGACTGGTACCGCGGCTTTATCCAGAATCACCAGATGGTCATGATCGGCTACTCGGATTCGGCCAAAGATGCCGGGGTCATGGCCGCAGGCTGGGCCCAGTACCGGGCGATGGAAGCACTGGTCAACGTGTGCGAGGAAGCCGGGGTGGAATTAACCCTGTTCCACGGCCGTGGCGGCTCCCTCGGCCGCGGCGGTGCACCCGCCCATGCCGCACTGCTGTCACAACCGCCACGCAGCCTCAAAGGCGGCCTGCGCGTGACCGAGCAGGGCGAAATGATCCGCTTCAAGCTGGGACTGCCGGAAGTCGCGGTCAGCAGCCTGAACCTGTACGCCAGTGCGATCCTCGAAGCCAACCTGCTGCCGCCACCGGCACCGAAGCAGGACTGGCGCGAGCTGATGGATGTGCTGTCGGAAATCTCCTGCGACGCCTATCGCGCCATCGTGCGCGGCAACCCGGATTTCGTCCCGTACTTCAGGGCCGCAACGCCAGAGCTGGAGCTGGGCAAGCTGCCGCTGGGCTCCCGCCCGTCGAAGCGCAACCCGAAAGGCGGCGTGGAAAGCCTGCGGGCGATCCCGTGGATTTTTGCCTGGAGTCAGAACCGCCTGCTCTTGCCGGCCTGGCTGGGTGCCGGGGAAGCGATTCAGTACTCAATTGATAAAGGCCATGCCAAGCAGCTGGAAGAGATGTGTCGCGAGTGGCCGTTCTTCTCCACCCGCCTGGGGATGCTGGAAATGGTGTACACCAAAACCAATATCGAAATTGCCGAGTATTATGATCGCCGCCTGACCGACCAAAGCCTGTGGCCGCTGGGCGAGCAACTGCGCGCGCAGCTGCAACGGGATATCAAGACGGTACTAACGGTCGAAAACAGCGCTCACCTGATGGAGCAGAACCCGTGGGGTGCGGAGTCCATCCGCCTGCGTAACATCTACGTTGAACCCCTGAACATGCTGCAGGCCGAGCTGTTGTACCGGACCCGTCAGCAGGAGACCCCGTCGCCGATCCTGGAAGAGGCGTTGATGATCACCATCGCCGGGATTGCCACCGGGATGCGCAACACCGGCTAATCCGGCCCGTTACATCCCGCATCAATTCAGGCCACCGCCCGGCGCGGTGGCCTGTTGTTTTCATCCCCCGCACCACAGCCCGGCACTTTTTCCGGGTCTTCCCACCGAAATAAGTTTTTCGTTCTGTGACTCAATAATGAGACGAAATGTAACTAAGCGCATAGTCTACAGTAATTGCATGCACTGTGAACAAAGGTGAATCTAAAAGGATTGCAGTGCATCTTAAACCTTAAGATATAGACAAACATCACAAGATGAACAATTAGCCGTGACTAAAAATGGTTATTATCACAATTCAGTGTCGATAAAGATCATATTGATGTGTATGCTACGTGATCCCGATCAGGCACTGCAACAAGACGATTATAACGGACGCCAAAGAGCGACGAGTAACGTGCCCTGATTGTTTTTATATTTGTAGTATTTTAACGGATAGAAGAGATGTCACTACCACATGTAATTTTGACGGTGTTGAGCAGTCGCGACGCAACCGGTTACGATATCACCAAAGAATTTTCACACAGCATCGG
The DNA here is from genome assembly GCF_037389125.1 of Photobacterium sp. MCCC 1A19761. Classification (NCBI taxonomy): domain Bacteria; kingdom Pseudomonadati; phylum Pseudomonadota; class Gammaproteobacteria; order Vibrionales; family Vibrionaceae; genus Photobacterium; species Photobacterium sp. MCCC 1A19761. Next base: position 191,964 of record NZ_JAZGTF010000009.1, on the reverse strand, counting down.
CTACTTCTGGAAAGCCAGCCATCAGCAAGTGTACCGCGAGCTGAACAAGATGGCCTCCAACGACCAGGTCACCTGCAAACTGGAGCCACAGGAAGGGAAGCCGGACCGCAAAGTCTACTCCATCACCGATCTGGGCCGCCAGGCACTGTTCGAGTGGTTCCAGGAGCCAGCACGCAACCCGACCATCCGTGACGAGTTCTCCGCCAAACTGCTGGTTTGCGGCGTGTATAACTCCGTCCCGATGCAGCAGCAGCTGGAGGCCCTGATTGAAGAGTCTCACACCCTGATGAACCATTACCACGAGCTGGAAAAAGTTCACTTCGGCGATTACAAGAACATGGATCGCCAGTCCCGCCTGGATCGCCTGACCCTGCGCCGCGGTATCCATAACCGCCAGGCCTGGATTGACTGGGCAGAAGAGGTGCTGGCCGAGCTGAAAGACATGGACAGCGACAACAGCAAGGTCGCCCTGAACGACTAAGCCGAATGCAGGGTAACCCTGCATGCGATACAAAAAAGCCGCAATCGCGGCTTTTTTATTACTTTGACGTTGTGATCACTTGACCCTGTGTTGGTTTTGGCTGCTTTGGCCCGAGAAGGCCATCGCGGCAACATCTGCCCCTGAACGACCTCAGGCGATTCAGGCCGGTTGCACCTGCGCAGGACGCACACCCAGAGTGTGACAGATAGCGTACGTCAGCTCTGCCCGGTTCAGGGTATAGAAATGGAAGTCCTTCACGCCTTCGCGGCTCAGCACCCGCACCAGGTCAATCGCATTGCTCGCGCCGACCATCTGGCGGCTCAGCAGGTCATCATCCAGACCTTCATACTGCTTCTCCAGCCAGTTCGGGATTTTGACATTGTTGGCCAAGGCAAAACGTTTGGCCTGCTTCATGTTCGACACCGGCAGGATCCCCGGGACAATCTCAACATCGATCCCGGCAGCCACACAACGGTCCCGGAAACGCAGGTAGCTCTCGACATCAAAGAAAAACTGGGTGATCGCCCGGCTGGCCCCGGCGTCGACTTTGCGCTTGAGGTTGATCAGATCGGCCTGAGCGCTTTTGGCTTCCGGATGTACTTCCGGATACGCCGCGACCGAGATATCAAAGTCTGCTTCTTCGCGCAGCAGTTTGACCAGATCCACCGCATACATGTCCGGCTTCACCCCTTTCTCCGGCAGATCTCCGCGCAAGGCGACGATATCACGGATCCCGTTGTCCCAGTAATCCCGGGCAATGGCGCGCAACTCATCCCGGGTTGCATCAATGCAGGTCAGGTGCGGGGCTGCCACCAGGCCGGTCTGCTCTTTAATATCTTTGATAATGGAGTGGGTGCGGTCCCGCTCACCGGAATTGGCACCGTAGGTCACTGACACAAACTTCGGTTTGAGGTTTTTCAGGCGCTGGATCGACTCCCACAGCGTCTGCTCCATTTGCGCGGTGCTCGGCGGAAAAAATTCAAATGACACATTGATGTTCCCATTCAGATCGGCAATGTTCTGATTCAGCGCGTCAAAATGGCTTGCGTATGAATACCCCATAATCTTTTCCTTCTGCTCCGGCCCCGGCCGCGGTCCTAATCCGTGATGACGTCAAATAACCGTTTAGACGTCTATATGTCTACAGAATGTCTTGTAACCAATTTCTTGTCAACCTGCCCATCATGAAATTTACTCAACTTGATCGTGCATGATCTTCATCCACCGACGGACCGGCCAAAACACAAAAGCCCGCAGTCTGCGGGCTTTTGAATACCAGGGAGTGGTTACCGCCATCAAGACAAGTATAGGCGGCAATTTTCACTGCTCTGACGCGAAAAAACAGGATCAACGCGAACGGGTGCTTGCTATAACAAGCCCGCCAGACGATTAATATCCGACAGCAGCGCCCCGGCAGTCACATCCCGGCCGGCCCCCGGCCCGCGGATCACCAGCGGGTTATCCCGGTACCAACGGCTTTCAATCGCGAAGATGTTGTCACATGGCAACAAGTTGGCCAGCGCATGTTCCGGCGGCAGCGCCTCGACGCCGACGACAGCGCGCCCCTGCTTATCAAGCCGCGCCACGTAGCGCAGCACCAGGCCGTCTTTCTGGGCTTTTGCCAAGCGCTTGCCCAGCCGTTGGTCCAACACTTCTCCCTGCTCAAAGAAGCCGTCCAGGCTCAGCGATGCGAGCTCATCCGGCACCAGCGACTCCACCCGGACCTGCTCCGGCTCCAGCGTCAACCCGGATTCACGCGCCAGAATCACCAACTTGCGCATCACATCGCTGCCATCGAGATCATGGCGAGGATCCGGCTCTGTCAGCCCCTGCTGCCAGGCCTGCTCAATCAGCTGGGAGAACGGCACACTGCCGTCATACTGCTGGAACAACCAGGACAGGGTGCCGGAGAAAATCCCCGACAGGGCCAGGATCTCATCTCCGCTCTCCAGCAAATCGCGCACCGTGTGGTTGATCGGCAATCCCGCCCCGACGGTGGCGTTATAGAACCAGTGCCGGGTGCTTTTAGCAAAGGCATCCTGCACCGCATGGTACTGCGGCCCCGGTGCCGAGCCGGCCACCTTGTTGGCAGAGATCAGGTGCAGGCCGATCTCTGCAATTTGCGGATATTTCGCCGCCAGTGCCGCACTGGCCGTGACATCCAGCAGCACCACATCATCATAAGGATGGTTGGCCAGGGCCTGGAACAGCTCCCCTTCCCCGTATGAAACGGCTTCATCTTCAAACGCCGTCAGGGCCCGCGCCGGATCGATGCCCTGAAAATCAATCCAGTGGCGGTCGCTCCCGGCCACGCCAATCAAGGTAAAGCTCTTGCCGTGACGTTTTTCCAGGTTGGCCTGCTCTTCCTGGAACAGTTCCAGCCAGCGACTGCCGATATTGCCTTTGCCGCACAACACCAGGCCAATGCGCTTCTGGGCCTGGAACAGGCTCTGGTGGATCTGGCCAATCAGCGCCCGGGTATCGACCCGGCGCAACACCGCCACCAGGCTGAGTCCCTGCTCCGATTCACTGATAAATTCCACCGGCTGATTCTTGAGCTGATGCGAGAAACCGTAACAATGAACCGGATTACCGATCACCCCGGCGCCCACAGCCGCAACCATGGCAAAGCCTTCCCGCAGCCGCAGCTCGGCGGTGATCCCGCTGTCCTGCAGCGAGCCCAGCACCCCGTTGACCACTTCCCGGGTATAGGCGAGCCGGATCCGTCCCTTGTCGGCTTCGACACTCTGCGCCAGCGGCGGCAACTGAATCCGTTGCAGCAGTCTGGCCAGCTCGGCCTGGATCGGGGCCAGATCATGCGAGCGGGCAATATCGAGCTCAATCAGGCAGACATCATCAAGCGAAGTAATAATTTTTGCGCCGCGCCCCGAGGCCAGCACCCGCTCGACCCGGGTCGAGCCCGATTCCGGCTGATGGCTACAACGCAGGGCCAGATCAATCGCGCTCTGGGCCACCGGCTGCAGCGTCCGGCTGTGCAGCACCGGCGCTGCCAGACGGGCCAGTTCGCTGGCTTCATCCAGCCGCAACAGCGGCAACAGGCAGGCGTCCGCCACCAGCCGCGGATCGGCGCTGTACACCCCGGCAACATCGCTCCAAATCGTCACCCGCGCCACTTCCGCCAGGGCGCCGATCACCGTGGCTGAATAATCCGAGCCGTTGCGACCCAGCAGTACGGTTTCACCGGCCGCATTGCGGGCCATAAATCCGGTGATCACAATCCGGTGCTGGCTGTGCTGGGCCAGCTCAGCCGTCAGCAACGGCCAGGACTGGGCGCGATCGACTTCCGGCTGCGCGGCCCGCTCGGCCCGCAAAAACGTCCTGGAATCCAGGTACGTCGCCGGCATCGCCTGTTGCGCCAGCAACGCGGCGAGCAACCGGGCAGACCACAGCTCGCCATGACCAAGTACCGCGGCCACCGCCGCTTCCGTCAAATCCGGACCACTGAGCTTGGCCAGCGCACTGAGCTCCAGGTGGAGCTGAGTTTGCAGATCATCCGCAGCCGGGCCGGTCACGAGCTCACTGATCAGTGCCTGCTGAAACGCCCGCAGATCCTGCAACGCGTCATGGGCCTGCCGGCCATCTTTTCGCAGCAACTCGACCCAGGCGATCAGCTGATTGGTGGTCTTGCCAGCGGCGGAAACCACAATCAAATCTTCAGGACCGGCATATTCACCGATGATCTCGGCCACCCGGCGATAACACGCCGGGTCCGCCAGGCTGCTGCCGCCAAATTTGTGGAGTTGTCGTGTTATCGGCTGGCTCATCCCGTCACCTCCGCTGCCAGGGCAAACGCCTGCGCCAAATCGGCAATCAAATCATCGGCATCTTCCAGCCCCACAGACAACCGGAGCAGGGACGGCTTGATGCCCGCTTCGGCTTGCGCCTCGTCCGACATCGCCCGGTGGGTCATACTGGCCGGATGGCAGATCAGACTTTCGGTCCCGCCAAGGGACTCCGCCAGAGAAAAGCATTGCAGTTGGCGGACAAACAATTCCAGTTGTGCCTGGCTGCCGGCGATTTCAAAACTGAGCATCGCGCCGAATCCCTGCTGCTGCTTGAGCGCAATCGCATGGCCCGGATGCTCGGGCTGGCTCGGATGGTAGATTTGCCCGACCAACGGCTGGCTTTGCAGGTAAGCGAGGATCCGGGCGCTGTTCTCTTCGTGCAGCTTCATCCGGGGAGCCAGGGTCCGCAGGCCGCGCAGCGTGAGATACGCATCAAACGGCGCGCCGGTGGCACCAATGCAGTTGGCCCACCAGGCCAGGGTTTCCGCCTGCTCCGATGTTTTGGCAATCAGCACCCCGCCGAGCACGTCGGAATGGCCGTTAATGTATTTGGTGGTCGAGTGGACGACAAAATCCGCCCCCAGGGCGATCGGCTGTTGCAGGATCGGCGACAGGAAGGTGTTGTCCACCGCAACCAGCGCCCCGGCCTGATGCGCCTGTTCGCACACGGCGGCGATATCGACCACCCGCAGCAACGGGTTGGATGGTGTTTCCACCCAGACCAGCTTGGGCTGTTTGGCCAGTGCCGCCGCCAGCGCGACCGGATCGGTCTGATCGACAAAACAGACCTGAAAATCCCCTTTCTGAGCCCGGGTATGGAACAGGCGGTACGTGCCGCCATAGCAGTCATGCGGAGCCACCACCAGGTCATCCGGCCCCAACAGGGCAGTGACCAGCAAGTTGATCGCCGCCGTACCGCAGTTCGTTACCACGGCCCCGGCGCCCCCTTCCAGCGCAGCCAGCGCTTCGGCCAACGTATTGCGGGTCGGGTTGCCCGAGCGGGAATAGTCAAACTGCGGCACTTCCCCCAGTTGTGAGAAGCTATAAGTCGAAGTAAGGTAGATAGGCGGCACCACCGCATTAAATTGGGTGTCCGATTCGATCCCAGCGCGGACGGCAACGGTCGCTCGCTTCTTGTCACTCATATTTACTTTCCTTGTCTGAGGGCTGGCCCTGCGGTGCAGAACGGATTAGCACCAACATTAGCCACAAACCATAAAGACGTCAACACTTCTGGACGTCCATATGTCTTTGCTTGTGGCGGTAAATCCCGCTAAAATTCACCCATCATCTAATTTAATCAATCCAATATCGCTGAGAAGGTAGAAAATGGCAGAGTGGAATGGCGAGTACATCAGCCCATACGCGGAACACGGTAAGAAAAACGAGCAAGTCAAAAAAATTACCGTTTCGATTCCATTGAAGGTACTGAAAATCCTGACTGATGAGCGTACCCGCCGTCAGATCAACAACCTGCGTCACGCCACGAACAGTGAGCTACTGTGCGAGGCATTCCTGCATGCCTACACCGGTCAGCCGCTGCCTACCGACGATGACATCCGCAAAGACCGTCCGGATGATCTGCCGGCCGAGGCCAAAGCCCTGATGGACGAGATGGGCATCAAGTACGAAGACATCAACGAATAATCGCTGCTTTTCTGCCGCCAGATACAAAAAAACCAGCCCGTGGGCTGGTTTTTTCCTATCCGGCTGAATTATTTGTCAGCCATGTAATTGACCGGCATGTCGATTCGGGCAACGCCGGATTCAACCGCAGCCACCGCCACGGCTTTGGCCACGCGCGGCAGCAGACGCGGATCCATTGGTTTCGGAATAATGTATTCCGGACCGAAGGCCAGGCTGTCCACGCCAGCCGCTTTGAGTACTTCTGCCGGGACCGGCTCTTTGGCCAGTTCACGGATCGCCTTCACGGCTGCCAGTTTCATCTCGTCGTTAATCGCACTGGCGCGCACGTCCAGGGCACCGCGGAAGATGAACGGGAAGCACAGCACGTTGTTGACCTGGTTCGGATAGTCCGAACGGCCAGTGCCCATGATCAGATCATCACGTACGGCATGCGCCAGCGCCGGCTTGATTTCCGGATCCGGGTTAGAACACGCAAAGACCACCGGCTTGTCAGCCATCAGCTTCAGGGCTTCCGGTGACAGCAGATCCGGACCGGACACGCCGACAAAAATGTCTGCGCCTTCGATCACGTCTTCCAGCGTGCGCTTGTCGGTATTGTTGGCAAACAGCTGCTTGTATTCGTTGATGTCGTCACGGCGGGTATGGATCACGCCCTTACGGTCCAGCATGTAGATCTTCTCACGCTGCGCACCGCACTTGATCAGCAGTTCCATACAGGCCACGGCAGCCGCACCAGCACCCAGGCAGACGATCACGGCTTCGCTGATCTCTTTGCCTTGCAGTTCCAGAGCATTGAGCATCCCGGCCGCGGTTACGATCGCGGTGCCGTGCTGGTCATCGTGGAACACCGGCACCTGGCAACGCTCGATCAGACGCTTTTCAATTTCAAAGCAGTCCGGCGCTTTAATGTCTTCCAGGTTGATGCCGCCGAATGTATCGGCAATGTTAGCCACGGTATCGACGAACTCGTCAATCGTGCGGTGTTTCACTTCGATATCAATCGAATCCAGACCGGCAAAACGCTTGAACAGCAGGGCTTTACCTTCCATCACCGGCTTGGATGCCAGCGGGCCCAGGTTCCCCAGGCCAAGGATCGCAGTGCCGTTACTGATCACCGCCACCATATTGCCTTTGGCGGTGTACTTGTAAACATTGTCAGCGTTTTGGGCGATTTCACGCACCGGCTCAGCCACACCCGGGCTGTAAGCGAGGGCAAGGTCTTCAACAGTATCAGCAGGCTTGGAGAGCTCTACGGCAATTTTGCCTGGTACAGGGTAAGCATGGTAATGAAGCGCTTGTTGGCGAAAGTCTTCAGACATAGTGTTTCAGATCCTGAAAGAAAATGAGGTTCAGTTGGTGTAGTGGGAGATAAATCATATGCTATAGCGGTAGAAAATCCTAGCCGAGCCCGGCTGGTCGAGCCAATAATCTCCCACTGCTGTAGTCAGGTATCGCGAATTTATGATCCGCATACCGCAAAATGGGTGGAAATCCTCGCACTGGCCTGTAAACATCCCGGCTCCGTCCGGCAATCGCGGCAGAATAGACTAATTTGCGCGCAGGCTGCGGGAAAACAAAAAGGGGACGCCTGGCGTCCCCTTTTTTCGGAAGTCTTCTGGCAATTACTTGCTAGACAGCGCACCGAAACGCTTGTTGAACTTGTCAATACGACCACCGGTGCTCACTTGACGCTGCTTACCAGTGTAGAATGGGTGACACTTGTCACAAACATCCAGGTTGATGTCTTTGCCCAGAGTTGACTTGAATACGAACGCGTTGCCGCAAGAACATTTCGCGTTTACTTCTGTGTATTCTGGGTGGATACCTTGTTTCATGGGATAACCTCAATAGTAAGGCCGTGTCGCTCTCCCGATCCAAAGCCGGGCACCACACGTCGTTAATAACAATAGGCGTAATGGGGGTTCCAGTACACCGAATCAGGCGGCGTATAGTAATCAAACAATCCGCCCAAATCAACTGATACGCTCCCTTTTTCGCCACTTTGCGCCTGCCTCCGGGCAAGGTACACTCTCTGATCTTAGTCAATGCTGAAAATTGCGGTTTGTTATGGCCTCCAAGATTGCCCGCGTGGCACTCCCTGTTCCCCTGGATAAACAGTTCGACTACCTGATCAAGCCCGACCAGGCCCCGGTGATCGGCGCCCGGGTGCGGGTGCCGTTTGGCCGCCAGCAATTGGTGGGGGTGGTGATCGCCCTCACCGATCAGTCTGATTTCCCGCTCACCCAGCTCAAAGGGATCTCGGCCGTGCTCGATCCCGCGCCGCTGTGGCCGGATTCCCTGTTCGAGTTGCTGAGCTGGGCCAGCAGTTATTACCAGTATCCGCTCGGCGACACCCTGGCCAATGCCATGCCGACCCTGCTGCGCAAGGGGCGTGAAGCCTCGCCGGCCAGCCTCAAGGTCTGGCAACTGACCGACACCGGCCGCGATCAGCCGCTGCCGACCCGGGCCCCGCGTCAGGCCCAGGTCCTGAACCTGCTGCGTAGTGACCGCTGGAGCCACGAAGCCCTGCTGGCCGAGGAGATCAGCGCCGCGATTCTCAAAACCCTCAGTGACAAGGGCTGGATCGAAGCCTGCGAAGCCCGGCCGCCGCAACGGGCCTGGGCCGACGACTTTGCCATCACCGAGGAGAAGCCCCGACTCAACGAAGAGCAGGCCCTGGCCGTCGCGACGGTCAACGCCAATCCCGGCTTCGGCGGCTACCTGCTCGAAGGCGTGACGGGTTCCGGCAAAACCGAGGTCTACCTCAACCTGCTCGAGCCGGTGCTGGCAGCGGGAAAACAGGCGCTGATCCTGGTCCCGGAGATCGGCCTGACCCCGCAAACCATCAACCGCTTTCGCCGCCGCTTCAATGTGCCGCTGCAAACCGTCCACTCCGGACTCAATGACACCGAGCGGCTGTCGGCCTGGCTGGCCGGGCGAGACAACCAGGCGGGAATTATTATCGGGACCCGCTCGGCGCTGTTCACCCCGTGCCATAACCTCGGGATCATCATTGTCGATGAAGAGCATGACGCCTCGTACAAGCAGCAGGACAGCCTGCGCTACCATGCCCGCGATCTGGCGGTGATGCGCGCCAGTAAGGAAAACATTCCGATCATTCTCGGCTCGGCGACCCCGGCGCTGGAAAGCCTGCACAATGCCAACACCGGCAAGTACCACCACCTGACCCTGACCCGCCGCGCCGGCAATGCCCGCCAGGCCCGCCACGGGGTGCTGGATGTCAAAGGGCTGTACCTGGAAGCCGGGCTCTCCGCCCCGCTGATCGCCCAGATGCGCAAACATCTGGAAGCGGGCAACCAGGTGATGCTGTTTCTCAACCGCCGCGGCTTTGCCCCGGCCATCATGTGCCACGCCTGCGGCTGGCTGGCCGAGTGTCAACGGTGCGACGCCTACTACACCTTCCACCAGCAATCCGGTGAGCTGCGCTGCCACCACTGTGCCACTCAGCGGCCGGTGATGCCCCAGTGCCACCAGTGCGGGTCGACTCAGCTCCATGCGGTCGGAGTCGGCACAGAACAGCTTGAGCAACAGCTGGCGACCCTGTTCCCCGACTACAAAACCGTCCGCATCGATCGCGACAGCACCCGGCGCAAGGGCAGCCTGGAGAACTACCTTGAAGCGATCCGCAACAACGAATACCAGATCCTGATCGGCACCCAGATGCTGGCCAAGGGCCACCACTTTCCGGATGTCACCCTGGTCGGCCTGATTGATGTCGACAGCGCCCTGTTCAGCAACGACTTTCGCGCCAGCGAGCGGCTGGCCCAGCTGTTTATTCAGGTTGCCGGGCGGGCCGGACGGGCCAGCAAACCCGGGGAAGTGCTGCTCCAGACCCACCATCCCGAGCATGCTCTGCTGCAGGCCCTCCTCCACCAGGGCTACGATGCCTTCGCCCGCAGCGCACTGACCGAGCGCAAGCAGGTCTGGCTGCCGCCGTTCACCTACCTGACCCTGTTTCGGGCCGAGGCCAACAACAGCGAGCAGACCGAGCAGTTTTTGCAGCAGGTGCGGGGGATTTTCGAAGCCAGCCCGTTGTATGACCAATACACACCGGTCCTCGGTCCCAATCCGGCCCCGCTGGCCCGCCGGGCCGGGCGCTATCGCTGGCAGCTGCTGCTCCAGGCCCCGGATCGCAAAACCCTGCAACGCATGCTGACCGTGGCCAAACCGGCCATCCAGATGTTGCCGCTGGCCCGGAAAGTTCGGTGGTCGATCGATGTCGAACCCCAGGATTTAACTTAAAATGAACAATGCGACTTACATCACATCCCGGATGTAATTTATGCTAATTTGACCATGTTTAATCCCGGAAGGAGCGCCTACAATAGTAGGCTCGCTGGTAAAGGTATCTGCCCGGTTTGGCTAGGATCCTCCGGCAATAATGAGAGAAATAATAAATAGAGAGGAACTGCAACTATGGCGACAATGAAGGATGTTGCCCAGCTAGCCGGCGTCTCGACGGCCACGGTCTCCCGTGCCCTGATGAACCCGGAAAAAGTGTCGGCCTCAACCCGCAAAAAGGTTGAGCAGGCCGTCATGGATGCTGGCTATTCCCCCAACTCCCTGGCTAGGAATCTGCGTCGTAACGAATCAAAAACCATTGTCACAATCGTGCCGGACATCTGCGATCCTTACTTTACCGAGATCATTCGCGGGATCGAGGAAGCAGCGATGGAACACGGCTACCTGGTCCTCCTGGGTGACAGTGGGCAACAAAAAACCCGAGAAAACTCCTTCGTCAACCTGGTGTTTACCAAGCAGGCGGACGGGATGCTGCTGCTCGGCACGGATCTGCCGTTTGATGTCAGCAAGCCGGAGCAGAAAAACCTGCCGCCGATGGTGATGGCCTGCGAGTTTGCACCAGAGCTGGAGCTACCGACGGTCCACATCGACAACCTGACCGCTGCGTTTGAAGCCGTCAACTACCTGACTCAGATGGGCCACAAGCGGATCGCCCAAATCGCCGGACCGGACACGGCCGCGCTGTGCCAGTTCCGCTCGCAGGGCTACCAACAGGCCCTGCGCCGCGCCGGCGTCGAGCTCAATCCGGCCTATACCGTCAAGGGCGACTTCACCTTTGCCGCCGGTGCCCGCGCCGTCACGGCCCTGCTGTCGCTTCCGGAGCCTCCCACGGCACTGCTGTGTCACAACGATGTGATGGCAATCGGTGCCATGCAACAGGCCAAACGCCTGGGCTTCCAGGTCCCGCAGGATCTGTCGATTGTCGGCTTCGATGACATCCAGTTCGCCGAGTACTGCGATCCGCCACTGACCACGGTGTCGCAGCCACGCTATGAAATCGGTCGTCAGTCAATGCTGATGCTGCTCGATATCCTGCAAGGCAAAGACATCAGCTCCGGCTCGCGCCTGCTCGATGCCAAGCTGGTGATCCGGGAAAGTGCAGCACCGCCTGTCGCCTAAACTAGACACGAAAACCCGCTGTGGGCTTATGTTTTGGGCATAAGCTCACAAAAATCACTCAAACGCATCCCGGCTTACACGCCGGATTGACTCCCGCCACTGGTCAGTGCCGACGCAACTTTGTACCATAACGGCCATTGTTATTTCCGTTGATACAGAATCAGACTGTGGCCACAAAAGATTATGTCAAACGTGGGCGAGCGCCGAAGAAGTCGACCCGCAATTCTCGCAAGGCACCGGTATCCGGCGGCTTTCCGATCAAATGGGCGCTGATTGCGCTTTGCCTGGTCGGTGCCCTGGGCTACGGCCTGTATTTTCTGTCCACCAGCCCGGCCCCGAAGCCGGCGACCACGACGCAGCCCAAACCGGCGCTCCAATCTGCGCCCAAACCGGCGCCGAAACCGGCACCCAAGCCTGCGCCAAAACCCGAGCCGAAGCCGCAAACCACCCTGCCGCCGAAGCCGGAGGAGAAGTGGCGTTATATTGAAGAGCTGGAAAATAAAGAAGTGAAGGTTGAGGCCAAAGCACAACAGCAACCCACCCGGCCCTACCTGATGCAATGCGGTGCCTATCGCAGTGCCGATCAGGCCGAGCAGCGCAAAGCCATGATTGCCTTCCAGGGACTGACCAGCCAGATTAAGGTCAGCCAGGGTGAAAAAGGCAGCTGGTACCGGGTAATTCTCGGCCCGTACCCACAAAAGCGCAAAGCCGAGAGCGACCGCAACCAGCTGCGCCGGGCCGGTATTGAACCCTGCGCCATCTGGTTCTGGGAATAAACCGGCACGCAGCCGCCACAAGAACAGGATGCCCCGCCGGCATCCTTTTCTTTTGGCCCCTTCCTTGAAAACCGCCCCCCTGATCCCCAAATATACTTCTATACCGATACCGGCCCAGGCCGGACAGACTCAAAGAGGTAAAACCGTGACCACAATCGTATCTGTACGTCGAAACGGTAAAGTTGTTATCGCCGGTGATGGCCAGGTGTCCCTGGGCAATACCGTGATGAAAGGTAACGCTCGCAAAGTGCGCCGTTTATACAACAATAAAGTACTGGCAGGCTTTGCCGGCGGTACAGCGGACGCCTTCACTCTATTCGAGCGTTTCGAGCGCAAGCTGGAAATGCACCAGGGCCACTTAATGAAAGCCGCGGTCGAGCTGGCCAAAGACTGGCGCACTGATCGCATGCTGCGACGCCTGGAAGCCCTGCTGGCGGTGGCCGATGAAACTTGCTCGCTGATCATTACCGGCAACGGCGATGTAGTGCAGCCGGAAAATGACCTGATCGCCATCGGCTCCGGTGGCAACTTCGCCCAGGCGGCGGCAACGGCCCTGCTGGAGAACACCGATCTCGATGCCCGGGAGATTGCAGAAAAATCGCTGAAAATTGCTGGGGATATCTGTGTCTTCACCAACCAGTTCCATACCATCGAAGAACTTGAGAGCAAGTAAGGAAGCCCTATGTCTGAGATGACGCCTCGCGAAATCGTCCACGAGCTTGATCGCCACATCATCGGTCAGGACAAAGCCAAGCGCGCTGTAGCCATTGCCCTGCGTAACCGCTGGCGCCGCATGCAGCTTCCTGAAGAGCTGCGGGTCGAAGTGACCCCGAAAAACATTCTGATGATCGGCCCGACCGGGGTCGGTAAAACCGAAATCGCCCGTCGCCTGGCCAAACTGGCCAATGCGCCGTTCATCAAGGTCGAAGCGACCAAATTTACCGAAGTCGGCTATGTCGGCAAAGAAGTCGAAACCATCATCCGCGACCTTACGGATGTTGCGGTGAAGATGACCCACCAGCAGGCGATGGAAAAAGTCCGTTTCCGCGCCGAAGAGCAGGCTGAAGATCGGATCCTTGACGTGCTGCTACCACCGGCCCGCGATGCCTGGGGCCAGAATGAAGCCGCAGACAACAGTTCCGCGACCCGCCAGTCGTTCCGCAAGAAGCTGCGTGAAGGCAAGCTGGATGACAAAGAGATCGAAATCGATGTCGCGGCGCCGCAAATGGGTGTGGAAATCATGGCCCCTCCGGGCATGGAAGAGATGACCAACCAGCTGCAAGGCATGTTCCAGAACCTGGCCGGCAACACGACCAAAAAGCGCAAGATGAAAATCAAAGACGCGATGAAGGCAGCGACCGAAGAGGAAGCGGCCAAACTGGTCAACCAGGAAGAACTCAAAGAGAAAGCGATTTTCGCGGTCGAAAACCACGGTATCGTGTTCCTCGATGAGATCGACAAGATCTGTAAGCGCGGCGAAACCTCCGGCCCGGATGTCTCGCGGGAAGGGGTTCAGCGTGATCTGTTGCCGCTGGTTGAAGGCAGCACCGTGTCGACCAAACACGGCATGGTCCGCACCGACCACATCCTGTTCATTGCCTCCGGCGCCTTCCAGGTGGCCAAGCCTTCGGATCTGATCCCTGAGCTGCAAGGCCGCCTGCCGATCCGCGTCGAGTTGGAAGCCCTGAGCAGCAATGACTTCAAGCGCATCCTGACCGAGCCGAATGCCTCGCTGACCGAGCAATACCAGGCCCTGATGGCCACCGAATCGGTGAACATCGAGTTTGACGAAAGCGGGATCGACAAGCTGGCCGATGCCGCCTGGCAGGTCAACGAGCGAACCGAGAACATCGGTGCCCGCCGCCTGCACACGGTGATGGAGCGCCTGATGGAAGAGCTGTCCTTCGAGGCCACCGAGATATCCGGCGAGAAAATCGTGATCAACGATGCCTATGTCACCGAGCGTCTGGGTGAGCTGGTAGAAGATGAAGATCTGAGCCGCTTTATCCTGTAACGCCTCGCGCGAGATGCACCTGCGACACAATTCCCAAACGGTGCCAGCTGGCACCGTTTTTTGTTCTCGGACAAACATTGGGCCGATAAAGTTGCCCCACGCTGCATATCCGCCATAATAGCTCTTCGATGGTTTTCGAATTAAGCACATTATGACTCCTTCTTCATTCGCAATCTGGCTTGATGCGGCAAGACCGAAAACCTTGCCGTTGGCCGTCACCTCCATTGTCAGCGGTAGCGCCGTCGCCGCCTGGCAGGGACACTTCTCCGCGCTGATCGCCGGCCTCGCCCTGATCACCGCCCTGCTGCTGCAAATCTTGTCGAACCTGGCCAATGACTACGGCGATGCCGCCAAAGGCACCGATAACGCCGATCGTCTGGGTCCGCAGCGCGCAATTCAGTCCGGGCAAATCACGCCCGAGGCAATGCGCAATGCGATGATCCTCAACATCATCCTGACGGTCAGCAGCGGCCTGAGCCTGATTCTGATTGCCTGCAGCACCCCGCAGGATATTGTCGGCTTTCTCCTGCTCGGCCTGATGGCCATTGCCGCCTCCATTGCCTACACCGTCGGCAATAAGCCGTACGGCTACCGCGGGCTGGGCGATCTGTCCGTGCTGATGTTCTTCGGCTGGCTCGGTGTGGCCGGGACTTACTACCTGCAAGCGGGCCAGATTGACTCGGTGATCATGCTGCCGGCCACCGCCTGCGGCCTGCTGGCCGTTGGCGTGCTCAATATCAACAACCTGCGGGATATCGATAACGACCGCGCCTGCGGCAAACTGACCCTGGCGGTGCGGATGGGGCCAAGCTGGGGGCGGAAATATCACCTGTGCCTGCTGCTGGCCAGCGTGCTGTGCCTAGCGCTGTTTGCCGTGCTGGAGCTGGAATCGCCCTACGGCTGGCTGTTTGCCCTGAGCGCCCCACTGCTGTTTCGCCACGGCCAGCAGGTCTTGCAGGCCGCGGACGGTGCGGCGTTGCGGCCGATGATGGCCACCATGGTCAAATGTGCCCTGCTCACCAACCTGCTGTTTGCTGCCGGGGTGGTGCTGGCGGCATAGGGAAAGCGTCCGTGCAGTGGCCGGGCTCTGACGGCCACCGTACGACGCTTTGGACAACGAGGATTGCAATGCCCTCGCAGGTGGTTATACTTTCAACAGGTTAGCCTGTACCCGATGGTCGGCGTACCGCCGGGCAACAACTTTTCTATTGCCACAAAGAAGAAGCGAGCTTATGGAATACAATACCTCCGAACTATGCGATATTTACCTGGACCAGGTCGATGTTGTTGAGCCCATGTTCAGCTCTTACGGCGGTCGCAGCTCATTTGGCGGCCAGATCACCACCATCAAATGTTTTGAAGACAATGGTCTGATCCGTGAGGTGCTGCAGGAGTCCGGTGTCGGACGGGTATTGCTGATCGATGGCGGCGGCTCGCTACGACGGGCACTGGTTGATGCTGAAATTGCCCAGCTGGCGACCAACAACGAATGGGAAGGGCTGGTGGTGTATGGTTGCGTGCGCCACGTCGATGAGCTTGATGAGCTGGAGATCGGGATCCACGCCATGGCTTCGATCCCGGTCGGCGCCGATCAGCAAGGGACCGGGGACGTCGATGTGCCGGTCAACTTTGGCGGCGTGACCTTCCTGCCGGAAGATCACCTCTATGCCGACAATACCGGCGTGATCCTCTCACCGGAGCCGCTGGATATCGAATAGTTCGACCGGCGCGGATCGCCCCCAAACAAAAACAGAGCCGCCCGGCTCTGTTTTTTGCATCCTGATACCGTCAAACGGCGGCCAATGCATCCGCCCGGCAGGGGTAGCGCTTATTCTACGCTGTCCATTTTACCCAGCAGGTTGCGAACGCGCTCTTGCCATGCCTGATGGTCATTGCGCAGTTTGGCATTGTCCTGCTCCAGCGTTTCACGACCGGCACGCAGTTCTTGCGCTTCGCTGGCCAGAGCATCATTCTTTTCTTTCAGTTCTTCAACTTCCATTTGCAGCAGGGAAATTGTATCAACAGCCATTTGCACTTTGGCTTCTAGCTTTTCCAACATTTCTAATGACATATTGTTCACCCGGTCTCCGCCTGGCTGATTACCCTAAACCGTTAAGGTAATTTCCCTCAGGCATAATTACATTACTGTTGCACCTATTCTAACGAGGCCACTGCCGTCTGGCATCTACAAATCGGTCGCTTTGTGGCAAGTGAGCGTTTTTTGCCCAATCCTGACGCTGATTTTACTACCGCTTCCTCCCGCGTTCTTGACCCCTGTCCGGTTTCCTTCGCCGGTGCGCGAGAGCCGCGCACCGGCCCGGGCGGCGGGCTCGAACGAAAATGGGTAAAATTGCGATCGGACTCAATTTTCATGCACCAAGGGCATGCTAATTTTTAGCTTGATCGTATCTCTCTTGGAATTATCCAAGACATTGCCCCATTTGGGCGAGCCCGGCCAAAGTGTCCGGGCTTTTTACTTTTGGATCAAACAGATAAAACCATCGCTCGCCGCTTCTCCCGCAAGGCTTTGCAATCTCACCACCGCCAAGGGCGCAACCTGCGCATAAATCATACAAAACGAAACCGTTTGCGTTAGCGAACAAAATCAGCCTTATTTTATGCTCGAACGCACAGTTTTTATTTCTTAACATTTTCATCACGTTTAATTTGAGTACATTAAGAGCGAATAAGAAAAACAATGACCCAACCACTCTGACAAAAGGACTGAGCAACCATGACAACCCAAAAGCAACACACACTGCTTGGCGAATGCATCGCCGAGTTTATCGGGACCGGCTTGTTAATATTCTTCGGCGTCGGCTGTGTCGCCGCACTGGTTTTGGCCGGGGCGGAATTCGGCCAGTGGGAAATTAGCATCGTTTGGGGCTTTGGCGTCACCATCGCCATCTACTGCACCGCCGGTGTCTCCGGGGCCCACATTAACCCGGCGGTCACCATCGCCCTCGCCCTGTTCCACGGCTTCGACAAGCGTAAAGTCGGCCCGTACATTGCCGCGCAAATGCTCGGCGCATTCTGCTCGGCGGCCCTGGTCTACACCCTGTACGGCAACCTGTTTACCGACTTTGAAGCCAGCCACCAGATCATTCGCGGCAGCGAGGCCAGCCTGGCCACCGCCGGTATTTTCTCAACCTACCCGAACCCGGCCCTGTCCTTCGGCGGCGCGTTTGCAGTGGAGTTTGTGATCACTGCGGTCCTGATGTTTGCCATCCTGGCGATCGGCGATGAGAAAAACGGCGCGCCACGTGGTGCCATGGGTCCGGTACTAATCGGGATCCTGATTGCCGTGATCGGTGGCTCCCTGGGCCCACTCACCGGTTTCGCCATGAACCCGGCCCGTGACTTAGGTCCGAAGTTCTTCGCTTACCTGGCCGGTTGGGGCGATATCGCACTGACGGGCGGCAAAGATATTCCTTACCTGATTGTACCGATGCTGGCTCCGATTTTCGGCGCAGCCTTCGGCGGCTGGCTCTACCCGAAAGCAATTGGGGCCTACCTGCCGGGCAATGCACAACCTGAATCCGCACAAGGCGCAGAAGCACCTGAAACCGCACAAGCCTAAGCCGACCTCGGCTACCCTATAATGACTACAAGAGGAAAGCATCATGACTACAGAGCCAAAATACATTGTCGCCCTTGATCAAGGCACAACCAGCTCCCGCGCCGTAGTGCTGGATCACAACGCGAACATTGTGTGCTCGTCACAGCGTGAATTTACTCAAATCTATCCGAAAGCCGGTTGGGTGGAACATGATCCTCTGGAAATCTATGCCACGCAAAGCTCAACCTTAGTGGAAGCCCTGGCCAAAGCCGGGATCCGCTCTGACCAGGTCGCTGGCATCGGCATCACCAACCAGCGTGAAACCACCATCGTCTGGAACAAGCAGACCGGTAAGCCGGTGTACAACGCGATTGTCTGGCAGTGCCGCCGCACCGCCGACATCTGTAACGAGCTAAAAGCGCAGGGCCTGGAAGAGTACATCCGCGACAATACCGGCCTGGTGGTCGACCCGTATTTCTCCGGGACCAAAATCAAGTGGATCCTCGACAACGTCGAGGGCGCTCGTGAAGAAGCCGAAGCCGGCAACCTGCTGTTCGGGACCGTCGATACCTGGCTGATCTGGAAAATGACCCAGGGCCGCGTCCATGTCACCGACTTCACCAACGCCTCGCGTACCATGGTGTTCAACATCAACACCCTGGAGTGGGACGAGAAGCTGCTCAAGGCGCTGGATATCCCGTTGTCGATGATGCCGGAAGTCAAAGCTTCGTCGGAAGTCTATGGCCAGACCAACATCGGCGGGAAAGGCGGCACCCGAATTCCAATCGCCGGGATCGCCGGGGATCAGCAAGCCGCGCTATTCGGCCAGATGTGTGTCGAAGCCGGTCAGGCCAAGAACACCTACGGCACCGGCTGCTTCCTGCTGATGAACACCGGGAAAGAGAAAGTCGCGTCGCAAAACGGCCTGCTGACCACCCTGGCCTGTGGCCCGGAAGGTGAAGTGGCCTATGCGCTGGAAGGGGCGGTCTTCATGGGCGGCGCATCCATCCAGTGGCTGCGTGACGAAATGAAGCTGCTGAATGACGCCAGCGACTCTGAGTATTTTGCCGAGAAAGTCGGCAGCGCCAACGGCGTCTACCTGGTCCCTGCCTTCACCGGCCTGGGCGCGCCGTACTGGGATCCGTATGCCCGCGGCACCATTGTCGGCCTGACCCGTGGCGTCAATGCCAACCACATCATCCGCGCCACGCTGGAAGGTATCGCCTACCAGACCCGCGACGTGCTGGATGCGATGCAGGCCGATTCCGGCATTGAGCTGGCCAACCTGCGTGTCGACGGCGGCGCCGTGGCGAACAACTTCCTGATGCAGTTCCAGTCGGACATCCTCAACACCGAGGTTCACCGTCCGGTCGTCACCGAAGTCACCGCGCTGGGTGCCGCATACCTGGCCGGTCTGGCGGTGGGTTTCTGGGGCAGCATTGACGAGCTGAAAGACAAGGCCAAGCTGGATCGCAGCTTCCACCCTTGCGGCGACGAGCAGAAACGTCAGCGCCGCTACAAGGGCTGGAAACGCGCCGTCGAGTGTGCCAAAGGCTGGGCACTGAACGAAGACGAGATCTGATCCCGTTTCCACATACGATGTCACTCTCAAAGGCCTGCTCCGCAGGCCTTTTTTATCGCCATACAACCTTGATGCCCCCTCGCGCGACACGCATCAGGAAATAACGCAAACGTTTCCTTTTTGCTGTGTTAAAATCGCGCCCAGATTTTCAGCCCCAGTTTTCTAGATTCGGAGTCCCCATGAAACGCGATTTAGCAATGGCATTTTCCCGTGTAACCGAAGGCGCTGCTCTGGCCGGCTACAAATGGCTTGGCCGCGGTGATAAAAATGCCGCCGACGGCGCTGCCGTGGAAGTGATGCGCACGCTGCTGAACCAAACCGAGATTGCCGGTGAAATTGTGATCGGTGAAGGCGAGATCGACGAAGCCCCGATGCTCTACATTGGCGAGCAGGTCGGAAGCGGCGGTGATGCTGTCGATATTGCCGTTGACCCCATCGAAGGCACCCGCATGACCGCCATGGGCCAGAACAATGCCCTGGCTGTGCTGGCCGCCGGTGAGAAAGGCTCGTTCCTCAAAGCGCCGGATATGTACATGGAGAAACTGGTGGTTGGCCCTGCTGCCAAAGGGGAAATCGATCTCCACCAGCCACTGGCGGTGAATCTGGAAAAAATTGCCGCCGCCCTCGGCAAACCTATCAACGCCCTGACGGTGACCACCCTGGCCAAACCGCGTCATGACGCGGTCATTGCCGAAATGCAGGCCATGGGCGTGCGCGTGTTCGCCTTCCCGGACGGGGACGTTGCGGCTTCAATCCTGACCTGTATGCCAGACAGCGAAGTGGATGTGATGTACTGCATCGGCGGCGCGCCGGAAGGCGTGGTCTCTGCCGCGGCGATCCGTGCCCTGGGCGGCGACATGCAGGGCCGCCTGCTGCCGCGCCACCTCGTCAAGGGCGACACGGCGGACAACCGCCGCCTGGGCGACATCGAAATCACCCGCTGCCGAGAAATGGGCATTGAAGCCAACACCGTGCTGCGCATGGAAGACATGGCCCAGAGCGACAACGTGATTTTTGCCGGCACCGGGATCACCAAGGGCGATCTGCTCGACGGGATCAGCCGCCAGGGCAATATTGCGACCACCGAAACCCTGCTGATCCGCGGCAAGTGCCGCACCATCCGCCGCATCAAATCGACCCACTACTTAGATCGCAAGGACGACGCCATCAAAGGCCACATCCTGTAACGTCTTCAGGCCAGGCCCCTCCCGGGGCCTGGCTACACGCCCGCGCGCCATTCTTTCCCCCTCCTTGCCGGTTCTACCGCTATACTTAGCTTTGTAAAGCTGTTGCTTTATTTACTTGGCTGGCTACATAATAAACCGACACAGGAAAATAAAGCTGCTATGAAAACCATTGATAAAATTCTCAACCGGATGAAACGCGACGGCCCGGTCACGGCCAAGATGCTGGCAGATGAGCTCAGCCTCACCACCATGGGCGTCCGTCAGCACCTGCAGGGACTGGAGGAAGAGGGCCTGGTCGATTTCCAAGACATCAAGGCTAAAGTCGGCCGTCCGACCCGACACTGGAACCTGACGGGCAAAGGGCACCGGCGTTTTACCGATCGCCACGGTGAACTGATTATTCAAATGCTTGATTCTGTCGAGGAGATTTTCGGTGTCGACGGACTGAGCCAGGTGGTCGAACGGCGGGAGAATCAAACCTTTGAACAATATCAGCATGCCATGGCGGCCAGCACCGATTTAAAAGAAAAACTGGAAATACTGACTACACTGAGGGAACAGGAAGGCTATATGGCAGAGCTGCATCAGGACGGCGAGACATTCGTTCTGGTGGAGAACCACTGCCCGATCTGCCATGCCGCCAAACGCTGCCCTTCATTATGCAAATCGGAACTCACCGTCTTCCAGCGCCTGCTGGGAGCAGCGTATCAGATAGAACGAAACGAACACATTATTGCCGGAGAGAGGCGCTGCGCTTATCGAATACAAAAAATGTAAATTAGGAGAGAATTATGGCCGACTGGATCCCCGCAGAAGTCATCACCAACCGCCACTGGAACAGTGATTTATTCAGCCTGAAATTACAGGCCAACATTGAACCCTTTAAAGCCGGACAATTTACCAAACTGGGGCTTGAGATCGACGGTAAACTGATCCAGCGGGCCTACTCTTTTGTGAATCCGCCCAGCGACCCGCACCTGGAAATTTACGCCACCCGGGTCGCCGACGGCGAGTTATCCCCGCGTCTCCACGCCCTGGAGCAAGGCGACACCGTCTATATTTCCGCTCGTGCCAGCGGCTACTTCACCTTAGATGAAGTTCCGCCCGGTGACCACCTGTGGCTCCTGGCCACCGGGACTGCGATTGGCCCGTACCTGTCGATCCTGCGTGAGGCGCAAGTCTGGCAACGCTTTCGCAAAGTCATCCTGGTCCATGCCGTGCGCTACGCCGCAGACCTCTCCTATCAGGGAGAGATCAATGCGCTGAAAGAGCTGCACCCCGAGCAACTGATTGTGCAGCCGTTCGTCAGCCGCGAGCCCGCGCCGCTGTCCCTGACCGGACGGATCCCGCAGGCCATCGCCGACGGGATGCTCGAGCGCCATATCGGCCTGTCCTTAACCCCGGAACACAGCCAGATCATGCTGTGCGGCAACCCGGAAATGGTCCGGGATACCCGCAACATCCTAGAAACTATGGGCTTTAGCAAGAACCTACGCCGTACCCCAGGTCAGATCACGATGGAGCGCTACTGGTAAGCCCATCCTTCGGGACCGGAGTCTCATCCGGTCTCACCCGATCTCATAGCAATCTCTTGCATGGTCTCAGGAATGAGCCAGTCGCCCTCCCCCCGGCTGGCTAACTTTAAGGCATAACACATCAACCATATCCCTTGCCCGGCACGGTCTTGCGCAAGGGAACCAGCAGCGCGAGGTGCGCGACAGGGGAGCTGTTATGCAAGACTTACCATCATTTGATGAACTTAAAGCCATGGCCGAACACGATCCGCAGGCGCTGGAAACGTTGCGGCTGACGATGAGCGAAGAGATCATCCAGCACGCTAGTCCGGCCATGCAGCCGCGCCTGCGCGCCCAGATGAGCCACATCAACCAGGTCATTGCCCAGGGGAAAAACCCCAACCATACCAATGTGATGTTGATGGCAGAGCTGCAACAGCAGCTCAAGCGCTTTGCCCAGGCGCTCAATGCGCCGGAGACCCTGACCGAGCATGAAGCGGCGGTGATGCCGTTCCGCCGTCCCGAGCAAAAAACGCCGCCAACCGGCACCTAGTCGTCCGCTCTAGTTGCTGATCCGCATATAACTGTCGCGGTCCATCTCGCGGATCTCAACCGTCAGGCTGTTGATCCCGGCACCGTGTTGCTCCAGCACCGACAGCAGCCCGCGAGACAATTCACGTTTTTGCGCGGGCTCACGACCGGACAGCAGGCTCAGCTCGACATGAATAAAGGTGTTGAGATCCCCTTCCTGGCCGACCAGCCAGGCACGACACGGGTAACTGCGGGATTTGACGGCCGAGGCATCGAACAGGCCGCAGGCCAGCAGGCACTGGTGCAAGTCTTCCAGCAAGCCGGGAACATTCACCCGCTCGGCAACCGGCTCCGCATATTCCATCAATAAGTTAGGCACATTTCCCTCCATGAATTTTGCAAGGTTACGTCAGACACCCTGTCTGCCTGCCCTCACGTTACCTGATCCCCGACCGAACGCCAAAAGCACGGCAGATTTTTCTACGGCCGATCACGCTCTGATGTTGCGATCGCGCAACCCCAAACCACATTTTTTTTAAAATATTGCCTACCAGGAGTTCACTTTTCGCGGCGAAAAAGGTACAACCGGGCACAGAAATGATTTCGGACAGAAAAAATAGCACTGAAAACTGTTATATTTTTTCACTCGCGCGGATACCCAACAGCCTAGTTGTCTGGCAGCGCTCAGAGAACTACGCTTTTTGGTATTCTTTTTTACGTCAAATTGATTTGGAGAAAAGCTATGCGCCATCCTGTGGTTATGGGTAACTGGAAGCTAAACGGTAGCAAGGAAATGGTATCTAACCTGCTGAAGGGCCTTGATGCTGAACTCAACGGTGTTGAAGGTGTTGACGTAGCGGTTGCTCCACCAGCGATGTATCTGGATCTGGCCGAGCAGCTGATCGGCAAGGCAAGCAACAAAATCATTCTGGGTGCCCAGAACGTGGACATCAATGCCAGCGGTGCCTTCACCGGTGACATTTCTCCGGAGATGCTGAAAGACTTCGGCGCCAGCCACATCATCATCGGTCACTCTGAGCGCCGTGAGTACCACAACGAGTCTGACGAGTTTGTGGCCAAGAAATTCGCTTTCCTGAAAGAGCACGGCCTGACGCCGGTACTGTGTATCGGTGAGTCTGAAGCTCAAAACGAAGCCGGCGAAACAGTGGCGGTATGTGCCCGTCAAATCGACGCCGTGATCAACACCCAGGGCGTGGAAGCGCTGAACGGTGCCATCATTGCTTATGAACCAATCTGGGCCATCGGGACCGGCAAAGCAGCGACAGCTGATGACGCGCAGCGTATCCATGCCGCGATCCGTGCTCACATCGCAGAGAAAAGCGAAGAAGTCGCGAAGAACGTTGTGATCCAGTACGGCGGCTCAGTGAAGCCAGAAAACGCAGCCGCTTACTTTGCCCAGCCTGACATCGACGGTGCCCTGGTTGGCGGTGCTGCGCTGGACGCAGTCAGCTTTGCCGCTATTGCCAAAGCTGCCGCAGAAGCGAAGAAATAAGCAACCTGCTGGCATCTTCCCAGAACAACAGAAAACCGCCTCCGGGCGGTTTTTTTGTGCCAGGGAGAGCAGCGTGAGGCCATAAAAAAACCGGCGTTATCGCCGGTTTTTTCGAGATACGGCCAAGCGGTTCACCTGGCGCAGAGCATTGCGGATTTAGAACAGCTTGTTGGCCAGATCGTACAGATCGGTACGGACCGGACGCTTCATGTTCTCAATCGCATCAATGATGTCATGGTGAACCATCTTCTCATTCTGGATCCCCACACAACGGCCGCCTTCGCCTTTCACCAGCAACTCAACCGCATAGGCGCCCATGCGGGAAGCCAGAATGCGGTCAAACGCGGTCGGCTGGCCGCCACGCTGAATGTGACCCAGCACAGTCGCGCGGGTTTCACGGCCGGTTTCATCTTCAATGTACTTGGCCAGCTCAGTGGCATCGGTCATCAACTCGGTCAGGGCAATGATCGCGTGCTTCTTACCTTTGTAGATCCCTTCTTTGATCTTGGCCAGCAGCTGCTCTTTGTTCAGGCCGGTTTCCGGGGTAATGATGTACTCACAGCCACCGGCAATCGCTGACATCAGGGTCAGATCGCCACAGTGGCGGCCCATCACCTCAACAATCGAAATCCGCTGGTGAGAAGACGAGGTATCCCGCAGGCGGTCAATCGCATCAATCACGGTATTCAGCGCCGTCAGGAAACCAATGGTATAGTCGGTGCCCGCCACGTCGTTATCAATCGTGCCCGGCAGACCGATACATGGGTAACCCATTTCGGTCAGCTTCTTAGCCCCCATGTAGGAGCCGTCACCGCCAATTACCACCAGCGCATCAATGCCGTGGATTTTCAGGTTTTCAATCGCCTGGGCGCGCACTTTCTCGTCTCTGAACTCAGGAAAACGCGCCGAACCCAGGAAGGTCCCGCCCTTGTTGATCACATCCGACACGCTCGAGCGGCTCAGCTTCTCAATGCGGTTTTGGTGCAGGCCCTGATAGCCGTCGTACACCCCGTACACTTCCAGGCCTTCAGACAATGCCGCACGAACCACACCGCGGATCGCCGCATTCATTCCAGGTGCGTCACCACCACTGGTCAAAACACCAATCTTTTTAATCATGGTTACCCTCTGAACTTTGGGAATTGAAATATCAAATCCGACACGAGTGACCGAGGTTCCCCCGCTCGATCTCATCCGCCCGATACACGGCCGATGCCCGTGTAAACTGTAACTTTCCTACTAATGTAAGAGTATTACAATTTTGATAAAAACATTTGTTGATTCATGTCACGATCACCTCGGACTCCGGTACCGATATTTTCGGGCCTCGCCAAGATAAATCAAAACCAATGACATTCGGATGAACAACCAGGCCGCAAGCGCATGACCCGACATCATGCCCTAAGTATATATCCTGTCATCAGAGCCACCAGCTGTGCGTGAGGGGGAGTGACAACCGTGGGCGAGCATCTTTTTCTTCCATGATAATCACGCCAACTCCCGGGCACTCACTGGGTCATGTTGCGCAGTATAGCTTTTTTACGTTGAAAATTAATAACAAAAAAGAAAGGAATCTGATTTTCGCGAGGGAGGTTCGAGTTTGTAGGCAAGCGGGGCGACAACCGGCCGCAGCCAAGCTGCGGCCCGCGGAATCTACTGATCTTTTGCGTCACGCCAGCGCTGCTCACACTGCGCCTGACGCTCATTCATCAGCTGCTGAAACCGGGTTTTCTGTTCATCCGTCAGCATGCTGAACATCTCATGGCGGTTTTTCATCATCGCGACCCGGCGCTCGACCTGCTGATCAATCATACTCTGCGCCAGCGTGCGTGCCGCCGCTTCGTCAAAGGTATCAGCCATCATCAGGGCCTGCATTTGCTGATGGTGAGCCTGCATTTGCTCACGATTTCCGCCGGCCTTCATCGCTTCACGCTTGCTCTGACGCATGGCTTTCAACTGCTGTTGCTGCGCATCACTCAGATCCAGCTCTTGCATCAGGTGACGGCCATCCTCCATCCCACAGCCACCGCGGCCTTCCCCTTTGCCATGATGGCCGTAAGCCAGCACTGAGGCCGAACCGAGTGCCAAAGGCAGTGCAATCACCATTGCCAACATTTTCTTCGTCATTTTCATGTGTTCCTCTCCCATCTCGTGGTCATCGGGTCTGTCTTAAGCTTAACGAAACTCTGGTAAACTGCTGTCGGCAAAACGTAAAGCTGCGTAAAGCTCCGGCTGCCGACTTGGTTCAGACCACAAGTTTAGCGATACTGGGAGCATCCTGATTTTTCTCCCGCGACGGGGCGCGCGCCCTGGCACACGAAGGTAATCGCCATGACAAACATCCTGCTGGTAGATGATGATACCGAGCTGACGGCACTGCTGACCGACATTCTGGAGCTGGAAGGCTTCACGGTAATTGAAGCCAATAACGGCGAGCAGGGACTGGCGAAAGTGAATGCCGACATTGACCTGATCCTGCTCGATGTCATGATGCCGGTGATGAACGGCACCGAAATGCTGCGCCGGCTACGTGAACAACACCAGACCCCGGTGCTGATGCTGACCGCCAAAGGCGAAGAAATTGACCGGGTCCTGGGGCTGGAGCTGGGCGCGGACGATTACCTGCCCAAACCGTTCAGCGACCGCGAGTTGCTGGCCCGGATGCGGGCGATTTTGCGCCGCACCCGTCCGTCTTCGGAAGACCCGCGTGACCCGCCGGAATGCCTGCACTACCAGGATATCGACATCTACCCGGGACGCCAGGAAGTGCTGTGCGGAGGGCTGCCGCTGGTCATGACCGGGACCGAGCTTGCCCTGCTCAGCTATTTCATCAGCCATCCCGGGACCATCATCGCCAAAGAGGAGCTGAGCCTGGAAGTGCTGGGCAAGCGGTTGACGCCGTTTGACCGGGCCATCGATATGCATGTCTCGAATCTGCGCAAAAAACTGCCGCCGCGCGATGACGGCAAACCGCGGATCAAAACCCTGCGCGGCAAAGGCTACCTGCTGGTTGAGGCAACACCATGAGCCCGGCGTTGGCCCACTGGCGCGCTGCGGCAAGCCGCCACCGGGACGCCCTCATGAAATTCCCGCTATTCTCCAGCCTCTACGGCCGCATTTTTGCCATTTTCTGGCTGACCCTGCTGCTGGTGGTCTTCACTCTGGTCCTGCTGCCAATCCTGGATCCACGAACCCAGCACACCATTCCCGCGCCTGATTTGCACCGGTTTCAGGCTGCAGCGCAAAACATCGGCTCGCGGCTGACCGAAGATCGCGGCCCGGCAGCGCAACGGCTACAACAATTCACTCATGACAGCCGCCGCAAGGGATTTCAGCTCTACTTCACCTCGACCGAGGGGGAGATCATCGCCCCGGACGGCCGCAATAAAGCCTTACGCAACTTCATCACCATGGCGGACGACCCCGCCAAGCCGCGACAACGGCTCTACGGGCGCTGGATGATGGCCGGACCGTTTCAGGTCGATGCCCAGCCGACACCGGTACTGATGTATGTCGGCCGGATCTGGCACCGGCCACCGCCCTTTTTTATCCAAATCCTCGACAAGCCATTGCAGCTGCTGCTGGTTACTATGCTCGTCAGTACCCCGCTCCTGCTGTGGCTGGCCTGGGCCGTGACCATTCCGGCCCGGCGCCTGCAGCAAGCCGCCGAGCGGGTCGCGACCGGTCAGTTCGAGGCCGATCCGACGCTGGAGGCCGGTCCCCGCGAGTTTCGCCAGGCCGGGGCCAGTTTCAACCAGATGGTACGGGCGATCAACCAGACCATCAGCGGCCAGCAGCGCCTGCTGTCGGATATCTCCCATGAACTGCGCTCGCCGTTGACCCGGCTGCGGATGGCAACCGCACTGGCCAAGCGCAAGCAGGGCGAAAGCCCGGAGCTGGCCCGGATTGATACCGAAGCCGAGCGGCTGGAAAAAATGATCAGCGAGCTGCTGGAACTCTCGCGCATGCAGAGTAACGGCCAGCGGCAGCACGAGCACACCGATGCCAACAGCCTGTGGCTGGAGATGCTGGAAGATGCCCGCTTTGAAGCCGAACAGTGCCAGAAGCGACTCGATTACGGCGCGCTGGAAGCCTGGCCGCTCAGCGGTAACCCGGGACTGCTGATCAGTGCGCTGGAAAATGTAGTCCGCAATGCGATCAAATATGGCCGCGAGACCATTCAAATCCGCTTCCAGCCGGGTGACGACCACCTGGAAGTCTGGATTGATGACGATGGTGAAGGCGTGCCGGACAGCGAGCTCGGGGATATCTTCCGCCCCTTCTACCGCGTGTCGACCGCTCGGGATCGCAGCAGTGGCGGGACTGGGCTTGGTCTGGCCATTACCGACAGTGCCATCCGCCAGCACAACGGCACCGTCAGTGCCAGCCGCAGCCCGCTGGGCGGCTTGCAAATTCGCCTGACGTTACCGCTCGACAAGCCCCCGGCTTAAACGGCCACCCGGCTCAGGAGACACCACGCCCGAGCCGGGCCACCAAATTACTGACAGAGCAGATTACTGACAGAGCAGATTTCTGACAGAACAGTTTGTTGCCGGAGCTGGTTACCCGGAGCGAATTCCGGTGGCAGCACAATAGCATTTGCGCCCCGGCGCCGGACTTGCCACAATGACGCCACCTAATTTTTCGCCTGACCGATCTATGTTTGATATTGCGTTGTATGAGCCGGAAATCGCCCCCAATACCGGCAATATTATCCGCCTGTGTGCCAACTGCGGTGCCAACCTCCACCTGATTGAGCCGCTGGGCTTCGATCTGGAAGAGAAGAAACTACGCCGCGCCGGACTGGACTACCACGACCTGGCCCACGTCACCCGCCATGCCAATTTCGAGGCCTTTCTGGCCGCCGTCGGCGAGCGACGGTTGTTTGCCTGCACCACCAAGGCGACCCAGTTCCACACCCAGGCCGAATTCCGGGAAGGGGATATTCTGCTGTTCGGCCCGGAGACCCGCGGCCTGCCCGCCGAGATCATCGACAGCCTGCCCCCGGCCCAGCGATTGCGGATCCCGATGCACCCGGACAGCCGCAGCCTCAACCTGTCCAATGCCGCTGCCATTATCGGCTATGAAGCCTGGCGCCAACTGGGATTTGACGGCGCCTGCTGACACCTGCCGCGATAGCGCCCGATCAAAAAAGCGAGAGCCCGGCTCTCGCTTTTTTAATTCTCGCTTCTGGCGTGATTCCCCAGAGTGATGCTCCGTGTCCATCATGCTCCGGTATCCTTCGCGCGGCTTTAAATCCCGTCTCCGGCAATAAACGTCTGGGCCGAGCCGTTAAACTGCTGGTCCATATCCATTGATGGTTTGTCACTGCTCGGGCGTCCGACAATTTTCGCCGGCACCCCGGCCACCGTGGTATGCGGTGGTACCGGATTCAGCACCACAGAGCACGAGCCAATCTTGGCCCCTTCGCCGACCTCGATATTGCCGAGGATCTTGGCCCCGGCACCAATCATCACCCCTTCGCGGATCTTCGGATGACGATCGCCGCTCTCTTTCCCGGTCCCCCCGAGCGTCACATCCTGCAGGATCGACACATCATTCTCGATCACCGCCGTTTCCCCGATCACAATCCCGGTGGCATGGTCAAACATGATCCCCTGACCAATCCTTGCGGCCGGATGCACGTCCACCTGACAGGTAACCGAAATCTGATTTTGCAGATACACCGCCAGCGCGACCCGTTTCTGTTTCCACAACCAGTTGGCGACCCGATAGCCCTGTAGGGCATGATAACCTTTGAGGTACAACAGAGGGATCGAGTACATCTCCACCGCCGGGTCCCGCTCGACGACCGCCCGGATATCACACGCCGCCGACTCAGTGATCATGCAGTCCGCCGCAAAGGCTTCCTCAATCACTTCCCGCACGGCCATGGCCGGCATCGAAGGGGTAGCCAGTTTATTGGCCAGGATGTAACTCAACGCCGCCGCTAAATTATCATGCTTGATAATGGTGGCATGATAAAAGCTGGCCAGCATCGGCTCCTGATCCGACTGCTCTCGCGCTTCCCGCTTGATCGCCTGCCAGACCGCATGTTGTTGACATTCCCTCACATCATCCTCTGTATCGTCATCAGTTCCAAATATCCAGCTGATTTACTTCTCAGCTGGGTATAACTTTAACTCGCTCTGAAAAAAAAACAACGCGAGCCTTGCGGGCTCGCGTTGTTATATGCGTCAGCTTTATACGCACAAGCCGGAGCAGATGACGATCACTCGTCTTTCTTCTCACGCGCCAGCAAGGCTTTGGCGGCATCCCGGGCATCTTTGCCCTGATACAAGACCTGATAAATCTGCTCAGTGATCGGCATCTCCACCCCGTAGCGCTGGGCCAGAACCCAGACTTCCTTGGTGTTGCGATACCCTTCGACCACCTGGCCGATCTCAGCTTGGGCAGCGTCGACATCTTTGCCCTGGCCCAACGCCAGGCCAAAGCGCCGGTTGCGTGACTGGTTATCGGTACAGGTCAGCACCAGATCGCCCAAGCCGGCCATCCCCATAAAGGTTTCCGGTTGCGCGCCCAAGGCGGCCCCCAGACGACACATTTCCGCCAAACCGCGGGTGATCAGGGCCGTCCGGGCATTGGCACCAAAACCAATACCGTCCGACATCCCGGCACCAATCGCGATTACGTTTTTCACCGCGCCGCCCAGCTGCATCCCGATAAAATCGGTATTGCTGTACACCCGGAACGTTTTGCTGCAGTGAATTTTCTCCTGCAGATCACGCACAAAAGTCTCATCCGGCGACGACACCGCAATCGCGGTCGGCAAGCCAGCGGCCAGCTCTTTGGCAAACGTTGGCCCGGACAGCACCGCCAGCGGAATGTTCTCTCCCAGCACTTCCGTCGCCACATCTTTGAGCAAACGGCCGGTTTCCGGCTCCAGCCCTTTGGTGGCCCAGCAGATCCGCGAATCTTCCCGCAGGAAAGGTTTCACGTTCGCCAGCACGTCACCAAACACATGGCTCGGCACAACCACCAGCAGATCCCGGCTGGCTTTGACGGCCGCTTCCAGATCCGCCGAGATGATCAGCGAGTCGGGAAACGCCACCCCCGGCAGGAAGGCTTCATTGGCACGGTCCATTTCCAGCTGCGCCATATGCGCCGGCTCATGGCCCCACAAGATGACATTGGCCCCGTTACGGGCCAGCGAAATCGCCAATGAGGTCCCGTATGAGCCTGCGCCCAGGACGGTCATGGTGATGGCTTGATTGGCATTCTGATTCATATCGGCCACGCAGCGAATTAAGCTTCGCTGTTCTCAGCGTTTTCCTGCGCCTGGCTTTGCAGGTAGTTCATAAACAGCGCATCGAAGTTCACCGGTGCCAGGTTCAGTTGCGGGAACGTGCCTTTCACAACCAGGCTGGAGATCGTTTCACGCGCGTACGGGAACAGGATGTTCGGGCAGAAGGCACCCAGGCAGTGAGCCAGTTGCGGCGCTTCCATGCCAGCGACAGAGAAAATACCACCTTGCTGAACTTCACACAGGAACGCTGTGTCTTCGGCATTTTTCACGGTGACCGTCAGGCGCAGAACGACTTCGAACACACCTTCAGCCAGCTCGCGGCTTTGGGTATCCAGGTCCAGTTTCACATCAGGATTCCACTCTTTCTGGAACATTTCTGGTGAATTCGGCGCTTCAAAAGAGACGTCTTTCAGGAAGATACGCTGGATCTGGAAGTTCTGTTGCGCTTCGTTGTTTGCTGCTTCAGCCATTTTCGTGTCCTTTTTCTCTCACTCTCAACTACATGAGATTTTCAAATTCGCAGCCGCACCGATGGATCGTCACGAACTGCACAAAGGGTCAAGCGGGATGGACGCGCCACCCCGCCCGAATACTTATCGCTTGCCTTTACCTGATTTGCTGCGGATCAGCGGCAGGTTGGCTTCATTCCAGGAGATCAGGCCGTCTTTCAGCAGGCTGACCTTTTCAAACCCGGCGTTATGTAACAGGTTCGCGCTTTCGTGCGCCGTCTGGCCTGTTTTGCATACCACAATGATTGGGTCGGATTTGTGCTTTTCAAGCTCAGCAAAGTTTTGCTCTTTGATCTGGCTCGGCAAAATGTGAAGTGCGCCCGAAATATGGCCCTGACGATATTCATCGCGGCTGCGGATATCGATAAAGACACCGTTCTCACGATTGGCCAGTGCTGTCGCCTGGTTCGGGGTCACCACCGTGTAGCCGGCTGTCTTCTGTTTGACGTACGACGCGATGATCGCCACCACCAAACCAACCCAAATCAGAGATAAAATGGGATTACTTGTAACAAAATCGATATATTGCTGCATGATTTTCGCTCTATTTCTCTCAATATCAGACACCTGAGGCCAGGGCCAGACTCCAGCTTAAAAGGACCCTGAGTATACCCGTGGCAACCTTATTGTACAGTAAGCAACAGTAATTCCGCGCCATCGCTCACTGGATCCCCTTCGCAGTATACGCGCTCATCGTCTCCTGTTCGGCACGACCTTTCAATGAAATTGAAAAAAACTCTCATTTAGGGCTTACACTTCAAGGCAGAAATGAATATATTTTTACGTAAGAAGATAACAATCTATTTACAGCGTTGTTTGATCCTGACCTACATTTTTGGCCATTATCTGTAGTAAAATTACGTATCAGCCGGATCAATCACCTTAGCTGTCTGCCCGCTCAGCCCAGACGGTTAAGGTAATTGGTCTAATTGAATACTCAGATTTCTAACTTTACGAGAGGACAAGATATGTCTGCTAAGAAGCCACTGGCTTTAGTGATCCTGGATGGTTGGGGCTACCGCGAAGACAACACCAGCAACGCCATTGCCAATGCCAGCACCCCGGTTCTGGACGGACTAATCGCCAACGAGCCGAACACGCTGATCTCTGCATCGGGGATGGATGTCGGCCTGCCTGACGGCCAGATGGGGAACTCTGAAGTTGGCCACACCAATATTGGTGCCGGTCGCGTGGTTTATCAGGACCTGACCCGGATTACGAAATCCATTGCCGATGGCGATTTCTTCCAAAATGATGCCCTGGTTGGCGCGATGGATAAAGCGATCAACGCAGGCAAAGCGATCCACATCATGGGCCTGATGTCCCCGGGTGGCGTACACAGCCACGAAGATCACATCGCCGCAGCGGTTGAAATGGCAGCCCAGCGTGGCGCCGAGAAAATCTACCTGCACTGCTTCCTGGATGGCCGTGATACGCCACCACGCAGCGCCCTGGCATCACTGGAGCGTTTCGACGCCCTGTTTG
Organism: Photobacterium sp. MCCC 1A19761; assembly: GCF_037389125.1. Taxonomy (NCBI): domain Bacteria; kingdom Pseudomonadati; phylum Pseudomonadota; class Gammaproteobacteria; order Vibrionales; family Vibrionaceae; genus Photobacterium; species Photobacterium sp. MCCC 1A19761. The sequence continues at coordinate 158,651 of NZ_JAZGTF010000009.1, read as the reverse complement.
CCAAGCTCGGCAAAGGCCGCACGGCATCTCTGGTTGGCCGCTACTACGCCATGGACCGGGACAACAACTGGGATCGCGTTGCGCAAGCCTACGACCTGCTGACCGCTGCCAAGGCAAACTTCACCGCCGATAGTGCCGTCGCGGGCCTGGAAGCCGCTTATGCCCGTGACGAAAACGACGAGTTCGTCAAAGCCACCGTGATCCGTGCTGCAGGTCAGGAAGATGCTGCCATGGTCGATGGCGATGTCGTGATCTTCATGAACTACCGTGCCGACCGTGCCCGTCAGATCACCCGTACTTTTGAAACCGACTTTGCCGGCTTCGAACGTGCTCAGTTCCCGCAACTGGCTGATTTCGTGATGCTGACCCAATACGCGGCTGACATTAACCTGTCGATCGCCTTCCCGCCGGAAAGCCTGGAAAATACGCTGGGTGAGTGGCTGTCAAAACAAGGCAAGAAGCAGCTGCGGATCTCTGAAACCGAGAAATACGCCCACGTGACTTTCTTCTTCAACGGCGGGGTCGAAAACGAGTTTGACGGCGAATCACGCCAGCTGGTTGCCTCACCGAAAGTCGCGACTTACGATCTGCAGCCGGAAATGAGCGCGCCGGAGCTGACCGACAAACTGGTCGCCGCAATCAAGGGCGGCGAGTTCGACACCATTATCTGTAACTACCCGAACGGCGACATGGTCGGCCACACCGGTGTTTACGATGCTGCGGTAAAAGCCTGTGAAGCCGTTGACAGCTGCATCGGCCGTATTGTTGAAGCGATCCGTGAAGTCGACGGCCAGTTGCTGATCACCGCGGACCACGGCAATGCCGAAATGATGGTGAACCCGGAAACCGGCGGCATTCACACCGCGCACACCAACCTGCCGGTACCGCTGATCTACGTCGGCAGCAAGGCCCTGAGCCTGAAAGAAGGCGGCAAGCTGTCTGATCTGGCGCCGACCATGCTGGCGCTGTCCGATATGGAAATCCCGTCAGAGATGTCTGGTCAGGTGCTGTTTGATCTGAAATAATCCCTCCTATGCGGGATCAGATCAAACGCCTCAACCAACTGCTCCGCGCCAGTGCTTTTAGCACTGGCGCTTTGCTATGCCTGGCGTTTACCCCGCCAGCCCTTTCGGCCAGCCAGCAACAGCTCGACGGCGTGAAACAAGAAATCTCCCGTCAGCAAAGTCAGCTGGGAAGCAAGCAGAAAGAAATCAATACGCTGCAACAATCGCTCAAACAACAAGAGCTGGCCATTGCCGCAACCGCCCGGAAAATTCATCAGGCTGAGACCAAGGTCAGCGCCCTGAAGCGCTCGATCCAGACGCTGCAACAAGAGCAACAGGCCCTGTTCCAGCAACAGCTGGGCCAGCAAGAGATGCTCAAAGAGCTCATCAATGCCCACTACCGGCAGGGAAAACACAGTCAGCTGGCAACCTTACTCAGCGGTATCGATCAGGATCGCCTGGATCGTATGACGGTGTATGCCGAGCGACTGAGCCAGGCCCGGGCCCGGGTACTGGATGAGCTGGCGGCGACCAAAACCGAGCTGCAGCTCAAAACCCATCAGTTGTCTCAGCAACGCCAGCAACAGCAGGATTTACTGACTCAGCTTACCGACGAAAAACGTCAGTTGGAGCGGGAACAACAGCAGCGGCAAAAAACCGTCCGCACCATTAAAGGCCAGCTCAAGTCAGATACCCAGTACCTGTCCGAGCTCAAGCAGAATGAAAAACGCCTGGTCGACGAGATCGCCAAAGCCAAAGCGGCCGCCGAGGCCGCACGCCGGGTGGCGATGAACGGCCTGGCCGGACAACAGGGGAAACTGCCCTGGCCGGTCAAAGGCACGGTCCGCCATCGCTTCGGCAGCCCGCAGCAAGGAGAACTGCGCTGGAAAGGGCTGGTGATCGACAAACCCAAAGGCAGCCAGGTCAATGCCATTTATGGTGGCAAAGTTGTCTTTGCTGACTGGCTGCGCGGCTACGGCCTGATGGTCGCCGTGGATCACGGCAAAGGGTATATGAGCTTTTACGGCTATAACCAGACCTTATTGAAAAAAGTCGGGGATACGGTACAGCCGAACGAAGCCATTGCGTTGGTGGGAGACAGCGGGGGCCAGGAAACCGCGGCGCTCTATTTTGAGATCCGCCGCAAAGGCACCGCCCTCGATCCGCAAGGCTGGCTGACGAGGTAGACGGCAAGGGAGCAGAACGAAGTGCAACGGATTGCAATATGGGTTTCTCTGCTCTGCGGACTCTGGCTACCGGGCCCGCTGGCTGCCGCACGACTGGCCATTGTCATCGATGATCTGGGCTACCAGGCAATGCCCGCTGAACTGGCCCGCCTGCCGGCCGAAGTCAGCATCTCTATTTTGCCCGATACCCCTTACGATCTGAACACGGCCTACCTGGCCCGCGGGCAACACCGGGACATTCTGCTGCACATGCCGATGGAGCCTGAACACTCCGCACCGCTTGAGCAAACCACCCTGACCCTGGCGATGTCACGGCAGCACTTACAACGCACGCTGCGCCACGCCCTGAGCCGGGTGCCTTATGCCATGGCGGTCAATAACCATATGGGCAGTGCCTTAACCCAGGATATCCGGGCCATGGACTGGGTGATGGAAGTGCTGCGCGAGCAGGGGCTGTATTTTCTCGACAGCCGAACGACAGCCAAATCAGTCGCCCTCAAACGGGCCAACCGCCAGGGCGTCGTGGCCCTGCGCCGCCATGTCTTTCTCGACCACCTCAGAACCCCGGCGTTCGTCAGTCATCAGCTCCAACAGGCCATTAAGCAGGCTCAGCGGGACGGCTATGCCATTGCGATCGGCCACCCCTACCCCGAGACCTTGAGCACCCTGGCTGAGCAACTCCCGACCCTGGCCGGCCACAATGTCCGGCTGGTCCGCTTATCCGAACTCTATCCCTAGCGCCAGGACGTCACACGTCCCGGGTCACCTGCTCACAGTAGTGTGATTCCAGCATCAGGACCTGCGCTTTGCCTTTGGCGGTGGTGAGCGGACGAACAATACTCAGCATTTGCAGCACGCCCTGGTAAATCACCGCCTTGGTAATTTGGGCCCCGACGGCCTGAGTTGTCTGGTAGCAAATCCAGCTGGAGGCCACCAGTTTCAGGGTATTGGCCAGGCTGAGCAGCTCCGCATCATCCAGATCCAGCAGCCCGCTGGCCCGGAAGCTCTTCATCATCGCCATGATGTTGCCGTGTAGGGATTCCTGGGCCGCCAGATATTTCTGCTGCAGCGCCGGATCCCGGCGCAAAATATCCGGCAAATTGGCATAGAAAAACCGGTAACGCCACATCAGCATGAACACCGCATCCAGGTAACCCAATAGATTATCGGCGGTTACGGCCGCCGCTTCCTGAGGCTGGAAACGAATCCGTAAATCCTGAGCGTATTCATCAAAAATACTGTGTATAATCTCTTCTTTATTACGAAAATGATAATACAGATTGCCGGGGCTGATCCCCAGATGAGCGGCAATATGGTTCGTGGTTACATTAGGCTCACCGCTGTCGTTAAACAGTGTCAGTGCGGCCTGAATAATTCTGTCGCGGGTCTTCATTTGCTTCTCACTATCGTCACCCGAGGGCAATAGTGTAATGTTATCACAAAGAATATTCATCGCGGTGGCAGTGATGCGGCCGTGGTCCCAATGCATCAAATACGGGAAGACGCATGATTATTGTAACTGGTGGCGCCGGCATGATCGGCAGCAACATTGTCAAAGCGCTCAATGAGCAGGGTCGTAACGACATCCTGGTGGTCGACAACCTCAAAGATGGCACCAAGTTCGCCAATCTGGTTGATCTGGATATCGCCGACTACATGGACAAAGAAGACTTCATCACCCAGATCATGGCCGGTGATGAATTCGGCACCATCGATGCGATTTTTCATGAAGGCGCCTGCTCTGCCACCACCGAGTGGGACGGCAAGTACATGATGCTGAACAACTACGAGTATTCGAAAGAGTTGCTGCACTACTGCCTGGAGCGCCAGATCCCGTTCCTGTACGCGTCTTCAGCGGCCACTTACGGCGGCCGTGACCACGATTTTATCGAAGAGAAACCGTATGAGGGCGCGCTGAACGTCTACGGCTACTCCAAGCAGCAGTTCGACAACTATGTCCGCCGCCTGTGGCAGGATGCCGAAGCCCACGGCGAAACCCTGTCGCAAATTACCGGCTTCCGCTACTTCAATGTCTACGGACCGCGTGAGCAGCACAAAGGCAGCATGGCCTCAGTCGCGTTCCACCTGCACACCCAAATCAGCAAGGGCGAGCAGCCGAAACTGTTCGAAGGCTCGGAAAACCTCAAGCGTGATTTCGTCTACGTCGGTGATGTCTGCAAAATGAACCTGTGGTTCTGGGAGCAAGGTGTTTCCGGGATCTTCAACTGCGGCACCGGCACCGCAGAGTCCTTCACCGAAGTCGCCAAAGCCGTCGTGAAACACCACGGCAAAGGGAACGTCGAAGAAATTCCATTCCCGGAGCACCTGAAGGGCCGTTACCAGAAGTTTACCCAAGCCGATCTGACCAAGGTCCGTGCCGCTGGCTACCCGCACGAGTTCAAGTCGGTCGCCGAGGGCGTTGCTGAGTATTTGACGATTTTGGATCAGTAAGACGCGCGCAGGCAGCAGGAAATAGAGTTGGCAAGCGGGCCTCCCGCTTGCTTAACTGAGGTACTTCGGAACCCGTCATGCCATCGTTTTCAACCGCTGCCTGTCACGCCGCTCATTCGAACTCAGTAAAAAATGCACGCAACTTTGTGGTATGCTGCGCCTGTTGCACAAAGCATCACGCCATCCTGGTAACAGGGGACGCGTGTCTGTTGGGCGAATAAAAATAAACAAAAGCATACCGCCCTAAGCACATATTTACGGTGACCCAAACGGCACAGCCTACGTGCTCATGACGATTTCATCCATCATCAAAAACAAACAATGACAGCCGACGGTCACAAGAGATTTCAGTACATGGCGAACAACCGAGCAGTATTACATATCTGCCTGTCAAAGGGATGGGGCGGACTGGAGATGTATCCCATTCGCACCGGCAAGCAATTGATCGAAAAAGGCTGGAAAGTACTGGGGCTGTGCATTCGGGGCACCCGCGTTGCCGAAGGAATGCGCGAACAAGGCTTTGAAGTTTTCGAAATCAACAGCAAAGCCGCAGTGCTGCCCCAGCTGGTGACCCTGAAACGCTGGCTGGCGGCCCACCACGTCGACATGATCCACTGTCACAAATCCGGCGATGTCGTTGTTGCTGCCCTGCTCGACACCGTCGGGGATTTCAAAGTCATCTTTACCGAGCACATGGGTAGCTCCAGCTCCAGAAACGATCTCTATCACCGCTGGGTCTATCGGCATGTCGACCAGGTCTTGTCGATCAGCAATTTCACCAAACAACGGAATATCAAAGCGCTTCCTGTCCCGGTGGAGAAAATCCGTCGGCTCTGGCTCGGGACCGACATCCGCCCAGCCATTGATGATCCGGCACAGATTGCCGCCATCCGTGAGGAACTCGGTATTCCACCGCATGCCATCGTGATCGGCACCGTAGGGCGAATCGACAAAGGTAAAGGACAACGCGAATTGCTCGAAGCCTTTCTCAACCTGACCCAGCAGCATCCGGCCCAGCCGTTGCACTTACTGATTGTCGGCGGGTTGAGTGCGGAGCAAGGTTCAGACGATGGCATCGTCGCCGAGATGCAACAGGCGATCGCTTCGTCCGGCATGGCATCACAGATCCACCTCGCCGGCTTTCGCCGGGATACCGGCAACATGCTTGCGGCGATGGACATTTGTGCGATTCTCTCGCACCAGGAAGCCTTTGGCCTGACGGTCATTGAAGCCATGGCCGCCCGGAAACTGATCCTGGGCGCATCCACCGGTGCGGTCCCGGAAATTCTCGGCGAGGATTACCCTTACATCACCGACCCGCTGGATATCCCCGCGATTACCGACACGCTGGCAACCATGGTCGGTAAGATCGATTCGCTCAGACCGCTGGCTCAGGCGCTCCAGCACCGCGCGGCGCAACACTTCAGTACAGAAACACATATTACGGCACTAGAATTAATTTATGATGAACGTTAATCAGGCAATCAAGACATCGATAAATGTCGCGGTGATCGAGAAAGCCCTCATTGCTTTTTTCGGGCTGTCCCTGTTTACCTCGAAAGCCGGTCTGAATATTTCTGTCGGATTACTCCTGCTGTATTTTATCTGCGCCTGCTTCACCAACCAGGAATATCGCCATCAGGTCGTGAAATGCAAAGTTTTCTTGTTAGCGATCGGACTCTATCTGGTGGGCCTGCTGTCGACTATTATCTACCCGACAACCGGCCCCGATACCCTCTACTTTGCCCGAAAGGCTGCATTTCTGCTCGCGATTCCTTGCCTGTTCCTGTTGAACCGAAAACCGGAAAATAAGCGCGTTGCCATTCACGCCATGATAGCCAGTTTTCTCATCGCCGCCCTACTCGCGCTCTATAATGCCGTGAGCTTGGAAAGCTGGCAGGGGCAACGGGTCAGCAGTTTTCTGGACGTCGGACGTTGGTCAGAAGTCTTGACCTACTTTCTAGTATTTCTGCTACCTTTATCGCTGGACTGTAAAGAAAGTGTGAAAAATCGACTTTTTTTCAAATTCTTATTGATAATCGGCTACATATGTCTAGTAATCAGTGGTTCACGTGGCCCCATGCTCGCAACATTCGGTATCAGCGTACTTTTCCTTCTTATCTCAAACCGTCAAATTTTTTATCGCGTAGCTATTGCCGCCTTAGTTATTTTACCGTTATTAACTATTGTATTTCCTTCTAAGTTTAATCTTGTCCAAGAACGAGTTGCCAGCATTGTAAACACCAAAGACCAATCGAACTCAGCCCGCCTCAATATTTGGCGTACAGGTTTATTATTTGCAGAAGAAAATCTTCACAACAACCCTAAAGCATTTTTCTTTGGCTCAGGCCCGTTGAATTTCGAGCATGAATTTAGAAGCTTTACCATAGAGCGAAATAACAATACAGATATCACTCAAACACAAATATTTTCTTATACTGACACACATAATGGTATTTTAGATTCCTCGCTAAAGCTCGGTATTATTTATGAGGGACTTTTTATCATGCTAATATTGTCAATCGCTCGCGCAATGTTACACGCGACACCTAACATCAAATATTCGGGATTATGTGTCATCGCAGCATTTTTCATTATTGGTATGTTTTATACCAATCAATTAGAATATCAGACAATCTGTTTTTTCTATTTTTTATCGATATCTCTCTGCCATAAGCAAAGGGATATATATCAATAAAAATCTTAGTTATAAAAAATATCATAATTTATCGAAGCGATTAAAATGATACGTTCCTGTTAGCAAAAACAACTTATGTTTTTTTGCTAACAGGAATTAAACTTATGACTTAACAAGCCAATACTCCAGTATCACACTGAGGGTTAATCACCTACATCAAAATCGCTACATTTATTAGTGGGATTTATTAAAACAATGTGATAATCACCATCTAATCACATATATGAATCGGGTAAAATTACTCTCTGAAAAACTCAAACAAATTTAGTCATCTCTACAATCGACGTCAATATCAATATGTAACCATCAGAATAGATATACAATTTTAACTGTAACCTATATGCCAACTATGTGTGACCCACATATCACAGTTTATGTGTCTTTCATCTATTAAATATAGACATTCTCACATTTAAACCCTACCTTTTTAATCTATTTTTCTATATGATAAAGGAAAAACAGACCAATGTGGGCGAAATGAATTTACTATTCAAATTAAGAAATAAAGTCAGAATATCTGGGAATAATTATATAGATATATCATCCAACTCCAGAATCCGACAATGTGACATTTCCATCAAAGGTTCAAATAACACACTCATCATCAAAGATGATGTCAATATCAAGGGATCCAGCTTGGAAATTAACGGTAACAATTGCACTATGATTTTTCATGAAGGGTCCGTCATCGGTGAGCGGTGTTACTTTTCCTGTCGTGAAGCTAACACCACGTTATCGGTGGGTAAAAACGCCATGTTTTCCAGAAATATTAAAATCATGACCAGTGATGGCCATGATATTTATCAAAATGGGCATCGAATCAATCCGGCCAAAGATATCTGCATTGGCGAACATGTCTGGATCGCAGATAATGTCACTGTGCTCAAAGGAACCTCTATCGGCGATCACAGTGTCATTGGTATGAATGCACTGGTCACCAAAGATATCGGCGACAACAAACTTGCTGTGGGAAGCCCGGCTAAAGCCATCAAGGATGGTATCACCTGGGATGAAAAGCTGACTTTTTAGATTCGGAGAAAACATGAAATTCTTAAAAAAGCTCTACTTTTACCTGCGAGCTATCCCAAAAACCCTATTATTTAACTTTTACTACCTGCCGCTGAATCAGGCTCTCAAGTTGCCGCTCATTGTCAGCCATCGTGTCAAAATCGAGCGCCTGTCCGGCAAAATTGAGCTCGTCGGCCAGATCAGAACCGGGAAAATCCGGATTGGCTTCGGCAAAGTTCAAATCGCCGACCCTGCCCGTTCGCGCGCGTTATGGGCCGTCTCGCCACAGGGCTGCATCACCTTCCATCCCAAAGTCAAACTGGGCACAGGGACGAAACTGGATATCCGCGGCCACCTGGAGATCGGGGAAGGGGCCAACTTCACCGGTGAGGCCACCATCGTCTGTAACCATAAAATACAGTTTGGCAGAAACTGCCTTGTTTCCTGGCAAACCCTGTTTATGGATACCGATCAGCACAGCATCGTGGATCAACATCATCAGCGCCTGAATCCGGACCAGCCCATCCAAATCGGCAACGATGTATGGATTTGCGCCAAAAGCACCATCCTCAAAGGCGTCACCATCGGCAACAACAGTATTGTGTCCGCCAATGCCAACGTCACCTGGGCATTTCCTGAATCCGATCTGATCCTCGGTGGTAATCCGGCGAAGCCAATCTCCAGCCTCGAAGGTAAAAAATTCGTTCATTAGCGCCGCCTTTCCTTATAAACTTCACAACAGATAGATTGACTCATCAGGCACGACGTGAAATGAAAATACTAATTATTGGCCCATCCTGGGTCGGCGATATGGTGATGTCGCAGACGCTTTATACCAGCCTCAAGCAGCAGCACCCACACGCCACAATTGATGTGATCGCGCCCGCCTGGTGTAAACCGCTCCTGGAACGCATGCCGGAAATCAACCAGGCGCTCGAGATGCCGATTGGCCATGGTGAATTCAACTTAACAGGCCGCTACCAGATCGGGAAATCCCTGCGTGAACACGGATATACCCATGCCTATGTCCTGCCGAATTCCGCCAAGTCTGCACTGATCCCCCTGTTTGCCAAGATTCCGTCCCGAACCGGCTGGAAAGGGGAGTCACGTTACGGGCTGCTCAATGATCTGCGCAGCAACAAAAAACAATTCGGATTGATGGTCGAGCGCTACTGCGCCCTGGCCTACAACAAGGCCCGGATGGCGGACAGCAGCTGCCTCCCGGCTATTCCGCATCCGAAACTGAATGTGGATCTCGCCCAACAAGCCGCCTCAATGGCGCGGTTAGGCCTCAGTGACGAGCGTCCTGTGCTGGGGATGTGCCCGGGGGCTGAATTTGGCCCGGCCAAACGCTGGCCTGAACACTATTTTGCCGAAGTCGCCAACGCCATGATTAAAGCCGGTTTCCAGGTCTGGCTGTTTGGCTCACAAAAAGATCAAACCGTAACCAATGACATCGTTTCGCAGCTGGCGCCGGAACATCGCCAGCATTGCGCGAACCTGGCCGGTCAAACGCAGCTGGTTGAGGCCATCGACCTGCTGGCGAAGTGCCGGATTGTCCTGAGTAACGACTCGGGCCTGATGCACATTGCTGCGGCTGTCGGCACCAAAATTGTCGCCCTGTATGGCTCTACCTCGCCCGACTACACCCCGCCGCTCGCCGAGCAGGTTGCCATCCTCCATACCGATATCGAATGCCGCCCGTGCTTCAAGCGCGAGTGTCCTTACGGCCACCTGAAATGTCTGAAAGAGCTGATGCCGTCGCGGGTTGTGGACGCGATCCACAAACTCAACGTAGAAGCACAAGCATGATGCTGAGATACCTTTATTCGGCCCTGCTGTACCTGGCCTGTCCGTTCTTTCTGATCAAGCTATACCGGGCTCATCCGGACAAGCCCGCGGTCGGTCGCCGCTGGCGGGAACACTTTGGCTTCTGTCCGCCGCTCACAGGCCAGCGGCCTGTCTGGATCCATGCGGTTTCTGTCGGCGAGGTGATCGCTGCCAGCGAGCTGATCCGCGCCTTGCACCGCCAGCATCCGAACCAGGCACTGCTACTCACGACCACCACCAGCACCGGCGCCGCTCAGGCCGCCAAGCTGGCAGATATTGCCGAACATCGCTATATGCCGCTGGATTTCGGCTGGGCCGTGCGCCGGTTTCTGAACATCACCCGGCCCCGGGCATTGCTGATCATGGAAACCGAGCTGTGGCCAAACACCCTGCACCAGGCCAAGCGTACCGGTATTCCGGTAACCGTGCTCAACGCCCGCCTGTCCGAACGCTCTTGCCAGCGCTACCGGAAAGTCCAGCCGCTGTTTGATCTCGCCCGCACAAACATTGACCTGCTGCTTTGCCAGCACCCGGATGATGCCGAGCGCTTTCAGCAGCTCGGGATCAGCCCATCACAGGTTCAGGTGACCGGCTCCCTGAAATTTGACCTCACCATCAGCGACACCATCCGCAGCCAAGGCGCCGCGCTGCGTCGGCAGCTGGGTTCACGCCCGGTGTGGATTGCCGCCAGTACCCACCAGGGAGAAGATGAACAAATCCTGGCTGCCTTCCGGCAAATCAAAACCCAATGCCCGGACGCGCTGCTGATGCTGGTGCCACGCCATCCCGAACGCTTTGCTGCCGTCGCCCAACTGTGCCGTCAGGATGGATTTCAACTGATGCGGCGCACGGATGCTGGCGATCAGCCAATCCCGGCCTCATGTGAGATTTACCTCGGCGATACCATGGGGGAAATGCTGATGATGTTTGCCGCGGCCGATATCGCTTTCGTCGGCGGGAGCCTGATCGGGGACAAGGTGGGTGGCCACAACATGCTGGAACCTGCCGCCCTGGCCAAGCCGGTATTAACCGGGCCCAGCTACTATAACTTTACGGACATTGCCCAGCAGTTGATCCATCGCGGCGGCTGCTGGGTTTGTGAAGACGCGGCGCAGTTAGCCCAACAAGTCACCACCCTATTGCGTGACACGCAGCAGTGTGAAGCCATGGGCGCCAATGCACGAGCGGTGCTGGAAGAAAACCAGGGGGCCATTGCGAAGACCCTGGCGGCTATCTCACAGACCTTAACAGCGCAATAATCCTGATAACTCAGGACCTGACAGGGGCCTCGCCCGCGAAGCCCCTGCCGGCAGTGTATTTTGGCCAGAAACAAGAAAGTCAGCCGCAGCTGACTTTCTTGGCCTAGACATGCGCCGAACTCAGGGCTTGGGTGCCCCTTTCTTGATTAAATCTTTTGCATCGGCATGGATCCACTTGCCTCGCGGCTTATCCATGTACTGAAAATACTCATTGGTAAAGCATCCCTGAATCGCGGTATAGCGGTAGCTTCTGATGTAAGCATCCTCGCCTGCCAGCGCTTGCTCAAGCACGGCCGGACCGGTCGTAAAATACACCCCTTTCTGCGCATCATAGTGTTGAATATTCTTCACCACCTGCGCGATGGTTTTCTGCAACACCGGGTTATTCGGCTTCGTCGCAATGAAAAAATTGGTGATTTGTCGGTCCTGCTTATTTGAGATAAAGACATGCTCTCTCCCCCGGGTGATCCGGGACAGCGGCCACACTAGACAGGCGTCAATGTCCATATAAATCCCCCCCAGCTTATCCAGGGTCAGCAGGCGCCATAGATCCGCCTGGGCGGCACCGTCCGTGATTTGGCAATAGCTCTGGTAGATCTCGTCAGAGGCGTTCGCCTTGATGAATTCCTGACGCGCCTCGGTGCTGACATAATAGTAGTCGTGATCCAAAGACATCAGGCGGTTGAACAGATAGTTCAGATAGACCGGCAGGGTGGATTGGTTGGAGAAATTGGTTTGCCAAATCACCTTGGGGATCCCAGCATCATTCGCCGCTTTGATCTTCGCTTTCGAATAAACCGGGATCTCAAATCGTTTTTTCGGGAACAACCAGTGGAACGGATAAGAGAGCACTTTAAAGCAGTTGCCCAATAATTTAATCCCGCGGTTGGTCAATAAAATAATAAAATTCTTCATTTGTTCGTCATAAAAATTAAAGTTGAACAGTATGGCGATAGCCAGCCATGAGTGCTTCCCAATCATCCTCAACCCACAGGATGGAGAAACGCTGAAGTTCCTTTCTTAAGGACCGTAATAGCCTATCAAGGTTTTGCTGCTTCCATACCTCTCCTTTCCGCTGGGAACACTTATCAAAGTCGATCAGCCAGCACTGTCCTTGGTTATCTAATAGTATATTGTGAATGTTTAAATCTGTGTGGCAGACGCCGAGATCATGCATCTGCCGGATCAATTGACCAACCGCGGCCCATTCCGCGGGCGCCATTGGACGCTGCTGCATCACCGCCACCAAATCCTGCGCGCCCGGCACTTTTTCGGTCAGAATATCAGCCCGGTATCCGAAACCGCAGCGCACCGCCCGGGCCGCCACCGGCCGCGGCACCCGGACCCCACCCTCAGCCAGCAATTGCAACAGTCGGAGCTCCTGCGCGCAACGGGTGTTGTCCCAGCCGGTGAAAATATATTGATCCCGAATAAGCTTTCCCAGTAAGCCGCCACGCCAGTAATGACGCAACGCCATCGGCAAGACGGGCGTCTCGATAAAATACGTTGTTCCGCGTCCTCGGGCCTGACCGCTAATCGCTCCCCGCTGCTGCCAATACTGCGGGTCAAAGCTGCGTTCCGGCTCAGCGTCAAGCAAAGCCTCATCAAACCAGATCCGGGAATTTGTTGATGATATAACTTGCATATGTGTTTAAATCTGTGGTTTTACAATTTTTTATCCCAGCTGCATAATGCAGACTTCTATTTTCCAGAGCAATGAAGTATGAGCTTATTTTTGTCTCCTCCCACATCTTTATGTGTTTTACGGCTCTCCGCCATTGGTGATGCCTGCAATGCCAGCGCGATGGTCCAAGCGATCCAGCGACAATGGCCGGAGACAAAAATTACCTGGATCATGGGCAAAGCCGAAGCCCAGCTGCTGGGCGACCTGCCCGGCGTCGAAGTGATCCCGTTTGATAAAAAGCTCGGCTGGAAAGGCTATACCCAACTCTGGCGCCAGCTCCGCGGCCGGAAATTCGATGCCCTGCTGCATCTGCAAACCGCCCTGCGGGCCAGTATTGTCAGCCTGGGGATCCGGGCCAAACACCGACTGGGCTTTGATCACACCCGCAGCAGCGACATGCAGAAATGGTTTATCAACCATCCGGTTCCTTCCCCGCGTTCGGCACATGTACTGGACGGTTTTATGGCCTTTGCCCGGGAATTAGGGATTGAGGATACCACCGCGCGCTGGTCACTGCCGCTTGCCACTGCCGAGACGGACTGGGCGTCACAATATATCACGTCCGGCCAGCCGACTCTGGTGATTGTCCCGGCCGCCAGCAAAGCCTTCAAGAACTGGACGGCGACAGGCTATGCCAAGGTTGCAGAATACGCCGCCGCCAAGGGGATGCAGGTGATTCTGGCCGGCAGCCCGGCCAAGGTCGAGGTCGAACTCGCTGAGCAGGTATGCGCGCAATGCCAAGTGCCGTTGCTCAACCTGGTCGGACAAAGCTCGCTGAAGCAAATGCTGGCCCTGCTGTCGGCAGCGGATCTGGTGATCGCCCCGGATACCGGTCCGACCCACATGGCTGTCGCCGTCAACACCCCGGTGATTGGCTTATATGCCCACCACAACCCGCAACGCACCGGTCCGTACCGGTATCTGGATTATGTGGTGAGTGCGTACCGGGAAGCGATTGAAGCTGAAACCGGCAAATCCCCGGAACAACTGAGCTGGCGAAGTCGGGTCAAAGCCGAAGATGCCATGAGCCGTATTCCGCCCGAGGCCGTCTGCGCCATGCTGGATAAAGCCCTAACCGATTTTTCTATTCTCGAGGAGACACCATGAGCACACAGAAGCCGACACTGGCCGTGGCCCTGATCGTGAAGAACGAAGCCGACAACCTCCAGGCTTGCCTGGCGTCCGTCAGTGGCTGGGTCGATGAGATCATCGTGCTCGACTCGGGCAGCACCGACCATACCGAGGCCGTCGCACGCCAGTATACCGACAAGTTTTATGTCAATGCCGAATGGCCGGGCTTTGGCCCCCAACGCCGCCTGGCGCAAAGCTATGTCACCGCGGATTATGTCCTGTGGCTGGATGCCGATGAACGGGTCACACCGGAACTCCGCGCCAGCATCGAACAGACGCTGGCCAACCCGCAGGCCAACACGGTCTACAGCATTGCCCGGCTCAGCTGGGTGTTTGGCCGTTATATCCGCCACTGCGGCTGGTATCCGGATCGGGTCAACCGCCTCTACCCGACGGCGCTGACACAGTACAACGAAGATTTGGTCCATGAAAAAGTGGAACTGAATGAAAGCATGCAGGTGGCCAAGCTGGACGGGGATCTCCTGCACTTTACCTACAATGATCTGCACCACTACCTGGTGAAGTCAGCCGGTTACGCCAAAGCCTGGGCTGAGCAGCGGGAAAAACGCGGTAAGCGCAGCAGTATCAGTCAGGGACTGCTGCATGCGCTGGGCTGTTTTCTCAAGATGTATGTGGTCAAGGCAGGCTTCCTGGATGGCAAGCAAGGCTTGCTGCTGTCAATCCTGTCCGCCCACTCGACCTTCGTCAAATATGCTGATTTGTGGATCAGGACCAGTACGGCGCCGCCCAAGTCACCGCTTGAGTAACCACATCGTCGATCTCAATCAGACTCATGTCCGTCTCGGTCTCCTTGCCCGCAGGCGGACAAAACGCCAGATGACGTCCCTCGGTATTGAGCGTTTTCCAGCGCAACGGTGTGGCCGAGCGTTTGTTCGGGAAAAAACCCAGGGTCGGAACATCCAGTGCGGCGGCAATATGTAACGGCCCGGTCGAGCCCGCCATAAACAGGGACGCACACGCCAACGAGCAGGTGAAATCCTGCAGGCCGTCATTGCGATCATAAACCACCGCACTGACATGCGGATGCACCCGTTCATACAGTGAGGCCGCCATGGCTTCCTCCCCCGGTCCGGCAGTCAGGACAAACTGGCAATCAACGGACGCGCCAACCCCTTGGATCAACGCCGCATACTGCGCCAGTGACAAGTTATTGGCCGAGCCGCCGCTCCCGGCATGCACGAAGCACCAGCGTTTGTCCGGATCCAATCCCAACTGAGCCACCAGCTTCGCCCGCTGGGCATCCAGGGCCTGCGGGCTGAAATGCAGATAAGGTCCCCGGGGCTCCTCAATCGCGAGGCATTGATCCCGGAGGAAAAACCGGATCAAATCCAGGTTGTACTCAAATTCAGGTTTCGCAGACTGCGATCGGCGCTGCTTGAGGCGGCGGTTAAACAACACTTGCGCCAGTTTGGTGGCTGGCGCCAGCCGGTACGGGATCCCGGCCCGCCACAACAACATCGCATTATAGCCGGTCGAAAACAGGCAGATCCCGGCATCGAACCGCTCGGCCATGAGCGTGTCGAGCAACGCCGCCTGTGCAGCTTTGTCCGCTTTTGGGGTCGGATCAATAATCACTTCGTCAATCCACGGACACAGCCGGGCAATCGGCGCCGTGTAGTTGGGAACCAGTGCCGTGATATGACTCTCGGGCAACGACTGCTTCAGCATCGCAAAACTGGGCCAGGCCAGCATAAAATCACCAATCTTGTCATTGCGTACAACGAGAATTTTTTTCATAGCACCTTGTTCCAACGAGTCTCAACGGTCCGGATCTTACAAGATATCGTTCACCCGCCATAGGGATTGCGGTAAAGATTAGAGAAACCGGCAGTTTTTTTGATAGCATATCGTGATTCAGAGAAAGAGGATCGCCCTGTGAGCCAAAATAAAAACACCCGTGTCATCTATCCCGGCACCTTTGACCCTATCACCAACGGCCACCTGGACCTCATCGAGCGTGCTGCCGCGATGTTTGACCATGTGATTGTCGGCATTGCCTTCAGCCCGAGCAAAAAGCCGCTGTTTGACTTAGAAGAGCGGGTCACGCTGGCGAAAGAAGTCACCGCTCACCTGAATAACGTCGAAATCGTCGGATTTTCCGGGTTGCTGGTCGACTTTGCCAAAGAATATCAGGCCAATGTCCTGGTCCGGGGACTACGCGCAGTCTCGGACTTCGAATACGAGTTCCAGCTGGCCAACATGAACCGTCGCCTGATGCCCGAACTGGAAACAGTCTTCCTGACCCCGGCCGAAGAAAACTCCTTTATCTCTTCGACCATCGTCAAGGAAGTGGCCCTGCACAAGGGCGATGTGAGCCAGTTTGTCGCTCCGTCCATTGCCGAAGCCCTGGAGCAGAAGCTGCACGGCTGACCGACGCGCCGGAAAAGCCCCCTTTTCCGGCAGCCTCCGGCGACGTCGCCCTTAGGTCTGGCAGTCGGTACAATACACCGTTGACCGCTGCCCGATTTTCATCTCACTGAGCGGCTTGTCGCAACGCGGACACGGCTGGCCCGCCTTGCCATACACCAGCAGCTCCTGGGCAAAATAGCCCGGTTTACCCTCAGCGTTCTTGAAATCTTTCAAGGTCGTACCGCCCTGCTCAATCGCAAACGCGAGCACCGCTTTAATCTGATCGACCAGCGCCGCGAGGCGCGCACGAGAAATCTGCCCGGCAGCCCGTTTCGGATGGATCCCGGCACTGAACAGCGATTCATTGGCGTAAATGTTCCCGACCCCGACCACCACCTGGTTATCCATGATGAACTGCTTGATGGCCGTCCGCTTGCCCTGGGCCTTCTCGAACAGATAGTCCGCCGAAAATGCCGCATCAAGCGGCTCCGGGCCGAGCTTGCCCAGCACCTGATGCATCTCCTCCGGCGGCTGTTGCCACAGCCAGGCCCCGAAACGACGGGGATCGTTATAGCGCAGCACCTCACCACTGGCGAGCACCAGATCAACATGATCATGCTTTTCTGCCGGGATCCCGCTCGGCAGGATCCGCAGGCTGCCCGACATGCCCAGATGCACAATGGCGTAGCCGATATCGGTTTCGAGCAACAGGTATTTGGCCCGGCGGCTGACCCGGCGGATCACCTGCCCTTCAATCTGGCAGATCGCTTCCGGCACCGGCCAACGCAGCTTCGGATTCCGGACAATGATCCGGGTCACCGTCTGGCCCACCACATGAGGAGTGATCCCCATCCGGCTCACTTCAACTTCAGGTAATTCAGGCATCTTGCGTTCCCATGGGTTTCACATTCATTCCGGTGACGCCGGAAACAGGTAGGCTTCATCGACCGTGACCGCCAGCCACTGTCCCTGCCAGTTGCGGAGCAGCCAGAACTGCGGCAGTTGGTAGCAAGTGACCCGGATCGGCTCTTGGGCCGATGCCAGCCAAATTTCGGCGGTTCTCGGGGCCGTCAGCTGCGGCTTCAGCTGTGCCATGAGGGCATCCTCAACCGGGGTACCGGCCAGGGCCTGCCAATGGGCTACCACCTGCGCGGCATCGGGCAGCGGCGGCTGGCTGCGCCAGGCACCGGATTCCTCACGCAACAGTTCGTGGGCCGGCAGCACCAGCCGGTTGATCTCGGCTGATTCCGGCAGCAGCAACGCCAGCGCCGGTGTCCCCGCAGCCTCATTCGCCGCCTGACGGTTTCTGAGCAGATCCGGAAACTGGATCACGGCAATAAAAAGGATCACGCCGATAATGATGACGTTATTCCAGCCCCGCCGCGACAATCTCACTCCCATACCGATCCCCCGCATCAACATTCAATGTCTGCATCATACCCAGCGCCCCGGTAATAATCACCTCAGTCCGGGGAAAATCCGCAGCCAATGCCCGCCACGCCCCTTGTTGCTCAAACGCCAGGTATAAAAAAACCCAGCAAATGCCGGGTTTTTATCAAAGAGGCAGAACCAATTACTTGATTTTAGCTTCTTTGTACATAACGTGCTGGCGAACTACTGGATCAAATTTTTTGATCTCGAATTTGCCTGGCATGTTACGCTTGTTTTTGTCGGTAGTGTAGAAGTGGCCTGTACCAGCAGATGATACTAGACGGATCTTCTCACGAATGCCTTTAGCCATTGTTCAAATCCTCTTAAACGTTCTCGCCGCGAGCACGCATATCAGACAGAACGACATCGATGCCTTTCTTATCAATGATACGCATACCTTTCGCAGAAAGGCGTAGTTTAACGAAGCGTTTTTCGCTTTCTACCCAGAAACGATGAGTTTGCAGGTTCGGCAGAAAACGACGCTTGGTGGCATTACGTGCGTGTGAACGGTTGTTACCCGTTACAGGACGCTTACCAGTTACTTGGCATACTCGGGACATTACTGTCTTTCTCCAAATCGTTTCAGCTCGATATCTACCATGGCCCGTTCAATGTGAAATTCAGTTCCACACTCAGCCACAGCTATCAAAGGTCGCGCATTATACTAAGTCAAAACCAGTTGCTCAAGTCCCGAGCAGATCCTTTCTCAACTTTTTGGTCAAATTGTGGCTATTTTATAGCCAACCTCGTTCAGCAAAAGAGACAGTTTCTCCGTCGCCGACAACAAAATGATCCAGGATACGAATATCAACCAAGGCCAGCGCATCGCTGATCCTCCTTGTTATTCGACGGTCTGCCTGACTCGGCTCTGCCACGCCCGAGGGGTGATTATGCGCTAAAATGAGCGCCGCTGCATTAAGTTCTAACGATCTTTTTACCACTTCACGCGGATAAACGCTGGCGGCATCGATTGTTCCTTCAAAAAGCACCTCCCCGCTCAACACCCGGTGTTGATTGTCGAGAAACAGTACATAGAAAGCTTCCCGCTGCCGATCGCGCAATTTCTGGCTCAGGTAGCGCCGGGTATGATCCGGACTGGTCAGCGCATCTTCCTTTTTCAGCGTTTCCTCAAAATGGCGGTGGCTCATCGCCATAACCGCCTGCAACAGGGCGTACTTTGCCGGTCCCAACCCTTTGTGGCGACAGAACTCCGCCTGGTTGGCGGCCAGCAGCGCCCGCAGCGAGCCGAAATCTGCCAGCAACTGGGTCGCCAGCTCCAGGGCATTCATCCCGGCGACCCCGGTGCGCAAAAAAATGGCCAGTAGTTCGGCATCGGTCAGCGCCTCCGGACCGTGCGAGAGCAACTTCTCCCGCGGCCGGCTCGCTTCCGGTAACAGTTTCAGTGACATTACAATCCCTCCCCTCAAAGTCCCTCAGCAGATGTCGCCGGGCGCGCTCAGGCAAGCCCGCCGTCGGGAAAATGGGAAATCATTCGCACTCTTTTATGCATCCCAGACCGAAGTCGCGGCCATGTTTTGCGCTTGCCGACACTCCACCGGACAAACGCAACCTCGCCTCTTTTGGGGCCTTTTTCCGCGATACCGGCGGCGGAGCTTGATCTCAAACGGTGAATCCGCCGCTGGTTGGTGCTATCTTTGGTGCCCGGAATCAACAGGCTCAGAGAGACAGAGGCACCATGCAAACATTGGCCGGAAAGAAAATACTGCTGGGGATCAGCGGCGGGATTGCCGCCTACAAATGTGCGGAACTCACCCGCAGGCTGATAGAACGCGGCGCCGAAGTACGGGTTGTGATGACCAAGGCCGCCAAAGAGTTTATCACTCCGCTAACGATGCAGGCGGTCTCGGGCAAGCCCGTCGCCGACAGCCTGCTGGATCCGGCCGCTGAAGCCTCCATGGGCCATATTGAGCTGGCCAAGTGGGCCGATCTGGTCCTGCTGGCACCGGCCACCGCCGATCTGATTGCCCGCCTCAGCGCCGGCATGGGCGATGATCTCCTGACCACTCTTTGTCTGGCCACCGACGCGCCGATTGCCGTCGCACCGGCCATGAATCAGCAGATGTACCGCAACGTCGCCACTCAGGAAAACCTGGCCACCCTGAGCCGGCGTCATTTCCCGATTTGGGGTCCGGCCAGCGGCGAGCAGGCCTGTGGCGATGTCGGCCCGGGCCGGATGCTGGAGCCGATGCAACTGGTCCACCAGGTAGAGCACTTTTTCCACCCGGCTGATATGGCCGGGATCAAACTGGCGATCACCGCCGGTCCGACCCGTGAGGCCATCGACCCGGTACGCTACCTGACCAACCACAGCTCCGGCAAAATGGGTTATGCCATTGCCGAGGCGGCTGCCAGACGCGGCGCGGACGTCACCCTGATCAGCGGCCCGGTGAACCTGGCAACTCCGGCCGGCGTTACACGGGTGGACGTCAGCAGCGCCGAGCAGATGCATCAGGCAGCCATGCGCCATGCCGAGCAGCATGACATTTTCATCGCCTGCGCCGCCGTGGCCGATTTCCGACCGGCCACCATCGCCGAGCAGAAAATGAAGAAAACCGACGACAGCGACACCATGGTGCTGCAACTGGTCAAAAACCCCGATATTGTCGCCAGTGTCGCCGCCCTGACCGAGCACCGCCCGTTTACCGTCGGCTTTGCCGCGGAAACCCAGGATGTCGCGCAATATGCTCGCAGCAAGCTGAGCCGTAAGAACCTCGATCTGATCTGCGCCAACGATGTGTCCGTTCAGGAGCAAGGGTTCAACAGCGATCACAATGCCCTGCACCTGTTCTGGCCCCAGGGCGACAAGGCCCTGCCGCTGGCCTCCAAGCACGCCATCGGCGAGCAGTTGATCGACGAAATTCTGACGCTCTACCGCCAGCAGCACCCAAGCCGATAACCCGGCGGTCCCGGATAAAAACTCGCCACCCAGTGGCGAGTTTTTCGAGCAAGATCAGGCAACAACATCACTTCCCCTTCAGAGCCCGGCTTTTTTGCCGATAAAGCGATCAGTATCTAACACCTGTGCTTTTCACAACGCGACTGCATCGCTAAGATAAGCGGGTTTTGTGCTGCCCGAGGGCAGACTCATTTCGAAAAGGAACGGTTATTCATGGCTGGCAACAAAAAAAACAATCGCCGCGAAGAAATATTGCAAGCGTTAGCGCAAATGCTGGAGTCTGCCCAGGGCAGCCAACGCATTACGACCGCCAAGCTGGCAGCACAGGTTGGTGTTTCCGAAGCCGCCCTGTATCGCCATTTCCCGAGCAAGGCCCGGATGTTCGAAGGCCTGATTGAATTTATCGAAGACTCAATCACCACGCGGATCAACCGCATCCTCGATGAGGAAAAAGACACCCTGAACCGGCTGCGGATGGTGCTGCAACTGATCCTGGGCTTTGCCGAGCGCAACCCGGGCCTGACCCGGATCATGACCGGCCATGCCCTGATGTTCGAGCAGGACCGCCTCCAGGCGCGGATCAACCAGCTGTTCGAGCGCATCGAGACCCAATTGCGCCAGATCCTGCGTGAGCGCAAGCTCCGTGAAGGGAAAGGGTTCCCGGTGGAAGAGAATATTCTCGCCGCCCAACTGCTGGGTCAGGTCGAGGGTAGCCTGAACCGCTTTGTCCGCTCCAATTTCAAATACAAGCCGACGGAAAGTTTCGACGACTACTGGCGGCTGCTGAGTGCCGAACTGGGCTAAGTCCGAGACGAACGACACCCAACAAAAAAGCGAGAGGCATCCCTCTCGCTTTTTTGTTGATTCCGGATTGGCAGCTGTTAGATACCGTATTGCGCGCGGTACGCTTTCACCGCTTCCAGATGCTGCGCCATGCCCGGTTGCTCTTCCAGGTAGCGTACCACATCGCCCAGAGACACAATCGAGATCACCGCGCAGCCGAAGTCGCGCTCGACTTCCTGAATCGCCGACAGCTCGCCCTTGCCTTTTTCCTGGCGATCGATGGCCACCAGCACCCCGGCCAGATCCGCGCCGTTCGCCTGGATGATTTCCATCGACTCGCGGATGGCAGTACCGGCGGTGATCACATCATCGACCAGCATAATCCGTCCTTCCAGTGCACTGCCGACCAGGTTGCCGCCTTCCCCGTGCGCCTTGGCTTCCTTACGGTTAAAGCAGTATGGGGTATCAACATCATGGTGATCGGCCAGTGCTACCGCCGTGGTCGTCGCAATCGGGATCCCCTTGTAAGCCGGGCCGAACAGAACGTCATACTGGATGCCGGCATCCACCAAAGCCTCAGCGTAAAAACGGCCCAGACGTGCCAGATCACGCCCGGTGTTGAACAAGCCGGCATTAAAGAAATACGGGCTTTGACGGCCGGATTTCAGAGTAAACTCACCAAATTTCAGCACCCCTTTCTCCAGGGCAAATTCGATGAACTGACGCTGATATGCTTTCATGGTTTCTCCTTATAGAGCATCTATGTGTTGGTACAATATCTTGGTGCTATTGTTTCAGGTGCTATCGTCTCAGGCGCAGCACCGTTGCGCTGCCCGCGGGGTTGCCCCAACGCCGGATATAACCGGCCGCAGGACAAATTCAGCGCAAAAAAAAGCGGCTCCAACAGGAACCGCTTCAAAATCAATTTTCCAGCGCTCGCTTCTGAACGCTGATGATGTCGGCAATGCCGTCTTTGGCCAACGCCAGCATCGACAACAGCTCTTCGTGGCTGAACGCCTCGCCTTCCGCCGTGCCCTGAATTTCAATCATCTTGCCGGCTTCGGTCATCACAACGTTCATATCGGTTTCAGCGGCTGAATCTTCGGCGTAATCGAGGTCACATACTGCCTCGCCGTTGTAGATCCCGACCGACACCGCTGCAACCATCTGTTTCAGCGGGTTAGTTTTCAGCAGACCATTGGCCAGCATATGGTTAATCGCATCAACCAGTGCGACCATCGCCCCGGTAATGGATGCCGTGCGCGTGCCACCGTCGGCCTGGATCACATCACAGTCAACCGTGATCATCTGCTCGCCCAGCACTTCAAGATCCACCGCGGCACGCAGGCTACGGGCGATCAGGCGCTGGATTTCCATGGTCCGACCGCCTTGCTTACCGCTCGCCGCTTCACGGCGGTTACGTGAGTGCGTGGCCCGTGGCAGCATGCCGTATTCGGCCGTCACCCAGCCTTTCCCTTTGCCCTTCAGCCAACGCGGCACATTTTCTTCCACACTGGCCGTACAAATCACCTTGGTGTTGCCGAACTCAACCAACACCGAGCCTTCAGCATGGGCCGTGAATTGACGAGTGATAGTGATGGGACGCACTTGATGATTTGCTCTTCCGCTTGGACGCATCGGGATTTACCTTTGGCTTGCTGACATTAACCGGCGATTATAGCCAGTTCTGCCAGCCGGTGCACGTAAAACCCACCCCGCCCCCACTGCCGCTTCATTTCCTTTATCGCCAAGGCCGCGTATAATCAAGGCACTGTCTGCGCTACGCACTGATCCAGCCTGACATTGGCTTCCTGCTCCCGGTGATCAGCAAGCCACAACGTAGCGCCACTCTTTTTCTAACTAAGGGCCATCAGCCAATGATCCACAGCATGACCGCCTATGCCCGTCGCGAAGTCAAAGGCGACTGGGGTACTGCCGTTTGGGAAATCCGTTCGGTCAACCAACGTTACCTGGAAACTTACCTTCGCCTGCCGGAGCAATTCCGCAGCCTGGAGCCGGTGCTGCGCGAGCGTTTTCGCAAACGTCTGGCCCGCGGTAAGGTCGAGTGCAGCCTGCGCTTTGAAACCAACCCGGCCGCCAGCAGTGATCTGCGGATCAATGAAGCGCTGGCCAAACAGGTCATTCAGGCTGCCAAGTGGGTTAAAGACACCGCCGGGGAAGGCAGCATCAGCCCATTCCAGGTCCTGAACTGGCCGGGTGTGATGGAAGCGCCGGAGCAGGATCTCGATACCATCAACCAGGAGCTGCTGGTCGGCTTCGATGACGCCCTGACCGATTTCATCGCCGCCCGCGCCAGCGAAGGCGACAACATGAAGGTACTGATCGAGCAACGTCTGGATGCCATTGCCGGGGAAGCCGACAAGGTGCGCCAGCAAATGCCGGAGATCATCAACTGGCAGCGTGAGCGTCTGACCAGCCGCTTTGAAGAAGCCAACGTCGAACTGGATCCGACCCGCATTGAGCAGGAGCTGATCCTGATGGCGCAGAAAGTCGACGTCGCCGAAGAGCTGGACCGCCTGGACTCACACGTCAAAGAAACCCGTAAGATCATGAAAAAAGGCGGTGCCTGCGGCCGTCGCCTCGACTTCATGATGCAGGAGTTCAACCGCGAGTCGAACACCCTGGCGTCTAAATCGATCAATGTCGACATCACCGCTTCAGCCGTTGAGCTCAAGGTGCTGATCGAGCAAATGCGCGAGCAGATCCAGAATATTGAGTAAAAGTTTCTGAGTTTACTTAAGCTGACCCATTTTTACCCAGCCCCTGCTTTAAGGGGCTTTTTGTTTTCACCAGATTTCAAATTCTTTCCTGTATTTTCCATCAATAGGTGAGTTTTCTGGTGAGTAACTTTCCCTTGCTGACGCACGCGATGCTGCCTTCCAACAACGAAAGCTTATTCAACAAGGAATCACTCCGTGACATCGCTTCTCGTGGTGTCTTCGCTGATCCAAACTGCCAAGCTCGATCTACAGATACAAAAACAGCCGCTCATGGCGGCTGCTTTATCCGTCAGAAACACAGGTTATTTCTCAACGCGGTTCATATATTTATGTTCCAGCGTATTCACGCGAATCCGATCGCCGTTTGCGATGTATTCAGGCACCTGTACGGTCAGACCCGTACTCAGCACCGCTGGCTTGGTCCGCGCACTGGCAGATGCACCCTTAATGGAAGGATCTGTCTCGACGATGTCCAGATCAACCGTTGATGGCAGTTCCAATGCCACTGGCGCACCATTCACGACCAAGACATGCAGACCTTGCGTATCTTCAGTGATAAAGAGCAGTTCTTCTTCAATTGCATCTTTATGGAAGTGATATGGGGTGTAATCTTCATTATCCATGAAGATGTACTCTTCACCGTCAATGTAAGAGAACGCCGCAGGGTGGCGACTGAAATCTGCCAGGGTGATGATGTCATCCGCTTTGAAGCTGACATCCGCTTTCGCGTTGGTCGCAACATCATACATACGCATCCGGTACAAACTGTTTCCGGCACGGCCACTTGGCGTCAACTTATTGACTTCCTTTACAAAATAAACTTTACCATCGTGTTCAATGGCTGCAGACTTTTTAATCTCACTCGCCTTTGGCATTTTCATAACTCCGATTCATCGTTGATGGCGAGAAAATAGCATGAAACCACATGAAGACAAGTAGGCAATGAAAAAATTGAGCTTTCTTATCCCTTGGCATAAGCAACCGGAACAAGGTGCTAAAAGGCATAGAAAAAGTCATCAAACGATCGTCCATCTCAGTACTTTTGCAAGCGTTTCAAACCAATATGAACCGTCCGTGCTGACTTCCCCGAATGACAGGTCAGGCCCTTGTCGTGGTCGAATGATCCCGGACACCACTTTCCGTGGAAAATTGCCACCGTAACAAGCAGTGTTTAATGACAAGAAAGCGTCGCTCATTGACTGCTGAGTTCAACTTAGAAGCCGCATTTTCGAAACGCAACCCTTGAATCCAAGCCCTGCTCCCTCAGGGCTTATTGATATCTGGACCCTCTTTATTTCCGCACCGGGGTTTCGCCCCACTCGGCGAGCAAGGCTTCCTTAAACACCCGTAGTTTGGCTGAATGCAACTTAGAGGGTTGATGGACCAGTGACAGCCGGTGCGCCGGGGGATTGAACTCGGTCAGGATCGGTTGCAGCTCGCCGCGGGCGATCGCCTCGCGGGCAAAGAAAGTCATCACCTGCACCACCCCGACCCCGAGCCGCGCGGCATCAAGCAGCGGATCGCCGTGGTCGAACACCAGGTTGCCATCCACTTCCAACATTTTCTCCTGATCGGCTTCAGTGAAGCGCCAGCGCACCGGGCGCCCGGTATGAGGATTACGCACTTGCAGGCAATTATGCGACGCCAGATCATCCGGATGCACTGGCATGCCGCGGCGGGCCAGATACTCCGGCGAAGCGACCATCTGCCAGGTTAGCGGCGCCAGCGGCCGGGCAATCAGGCGCTGATCCCGGATCTCCCCCGTGCGCAGCACGGCATCAAACCCTTCTTCCACCAAATCGACGATGCGATCGCTCATCACCACTTCGATGTTCAGTTGCGGATACGCTGCCAGCCGCTGGGCCAGGATCGGCATCAGCACCACCCGACCGAACGCCGACGGCGCACTGACTTTCAGCAACCCCGAGGGAGAACTGCGACGGTCCTGCAACTCCTGACCAAGTGCCGCCAAATCACCCAGCAGCGGGGCACTGCGCTCATAAAATACCATGCCGTCTGGTGTCAGACTCAGGCGCCGGGTATTGCGGTGCAGCAGGCGCACTCCGAGCTGGTGCTCCAACCGACTGACCGCACGGGAGACCCCGGACTGAGTCACCCCGAGCTGGGCCGCCGCATCGGTAAAGCTCAGACATTCGGCGACCTTGAGAAACTGGCGAATCGCATTGAGATCCATGATTTTATTCATTACTGAAAGGATAGTGACCGGGTTAATCAAACTTATTGCATAAGTGATACTGGTGCAAGTGACATCCACTTCATCACAAGGATTGCTTATGCACACCACCGCCAAACCGAGCATACCGGTTTCCGTTTATGTCCTGGCTCTGGGTATTTTCGCCATGATCAACTGCGAGCTGCAGGTACTCGGCATGATGCCGCAAATGGCCCGGGATCTGGACATCTCCATCTCCCAGGTCGGCTATCTGGTCTCAATTTATGCCGCCGCCATGGCGCTCGGCGGCCCGCTGCTGACGCTGGGGCTGGGAACCCAGTCGCCGAAGAGAATCCTCTACCTGCTGTTTGCGCTCTTTATTGTCGGCGAAATACTGGGGGCGCTGGCCCAGAACTATCCCCTGCTGATCGTCTCCCGACTGATCACCGGTGCCGTGTCCGGGGCCTTCTTCGGCACCGCGCTGGGCACCTGCCACCGTCTGGTCGCGCCCGAGCTGGGGATCCGCGCCGTCGCCATCGTGCTGGCTGGGATCATGGTCGGCACCATCCTGGGACTGCCGCTGGCGAGCCTGGTCGGCGAGTATTACGGCTGGCGCGCCAGCTTCTGGTTCGTGGTCGTCCTGACCGTTCTGGCAGCTGTGGGCACGGCCGCGCTGCTCCCCGCCTTACCCGCCGCTCCAAAAATCGGCCTGCGTCAGGAGCTGGCGGCGTTTGGCAGCCGACAGCTCTGGGCAGTCTTTGCCACCAGTTTCTGTGTCATCGGGACGACCTATGCCGCGTTCAGCTATTTCGTCCCGATCCTGACCCAGTTGGCCGGCTTTGCGCACCACAGCGTTACCTGGTTGCTGTTTACCTACGGGATCGCCATGCTGATCGGCAATCACATCGTCGCCCGGCTGGCCGGCCAGCGTAACCTGCGCATCCTCGCTTGCGGCCTGGTGTTACAGAGCCTGTTCCTGGCACTGCTGGCCCTGCAGGTCCATCAACCCTGGGCAGCCGTCATCGCCGTCCTCGGGCTCGGCCTGACCGGGATCAGCATGAATCCGGCGATGGTCAGCCGGGTGATGCAGGTCCCGAACGGCGAGCGGCCGCTGGTCAACACCGTGCACGCCTCGGTGATCACCCTCGGGATCATGTTCGGCAGCTATGCCAGCGGACAGGTGCTGGAATGGGGCTATAGCCTCCACGCACCGATGTGGGTCGGGATCGCCATCGCCACGCTCGGCTTGCTGACCCTGCTGCTTGACCGCTCAAACGCGGCCACAGCTGCCGCCACGGTTCAGAACGAACCAACCGACACCGCACCAGCGTAACGCAAGCCTACCTGTCGCACGATCCCACCTGTCGCGGGACACTCACCTCTCTCACCGGGCTGTCACGCCGCAGCCCGGCTACCTCCCCCTTTTTTGCCAAAAGCCATCTAGGATTAATAAGAAGCGCGTCAGATCAGAAAAAGATGATTTTTCAGGCAGGCAGAGAATTTCAATTCCCGGCGGATCATGGTAATCTGCGCGCCCTTCTAACACTGAGTGGATGAACAATGAGCAAAGGTACACTTTACATCGTGTCGGCCCCAAGTGGCGCGGGCAAATCCAGTTTGATTAACGCCCTTCTTGAGACTAACCCGACCTATGATATGAAGGTATCCGTCTCCCACACCACACGCGGCATGCGTCCCGGCGAAGAGCATGGTGTTCATTACAATTTCGTCAGTGTCGAAGAATTTACTGATCTGGTCGAGCAGGGCGCCTTTCTGGAGCATGCTGAAGTGTTCGGCAACTATTACGGCACATCCCGTCCGTGGATTGAGCAGCAACTGAACAAAGGCATTGATGTGTTCCTGGATATCGACTGGCAGGGTGCGCGTCAAATCCGCAAGCAGATGCCGCAAGCCAAGAGCCTGTTTATTCTGCCGCCTTCCAAAGAAGAGCTGGAACGTCGCCTCAATGCCCGGGGTCAGGATAGCGATGCCGTGATTGAGCGCCGGATGCAGGAAGCCCGCTCAGAGATCTCTCACTACGATGAGTACGACTATGTGATCGTCAACGATGATTTCGATGTCGCGCTGATGGACTTCAAGGCCATTATCCGTGCTGAGCGATTGAAGCAGGACAAACAAGCTGCTAAATATAACAGCATGATCACTGCCCTACTGGCGCAGCAGTAACTATTTTTGTACAATTTTCCATCTTTTATTTGTAGATAACCACTGGAGTCCTCCATGGCACGCGTAACCGTTCAAGACGCTGTTGATAAAATTGGCAATCGTTTCGATCTGATCCAAATTGCTTCACGCCGCGCTCGTCAGATGCAAACTGGCGGTAAGGATCCACTGGTTCCGGAAGAAAACGACAAGTACACCGTGATCGCCCTGCGCGAGATCGAAGAAGGTCTGATCACCAAAGACATCCTGGATGCCCGCGAGCGTCAGGAACTTCAAGAGCAAGAAGCGGCAGAGCTAGCAGCTGTGAGCGCAATTGCAGGCGACCACCGTTAATTCAGGGAACCGGGCGAATTGTATCTCTTTGATAGCCTGAAAGAAGTCGTCATCGAGTACCTGCCTGAGCCACAGATTGAAGCGCTCAGGCAGGCGTACCTCGTTGCGCGCGACGCCCACGAAGGGCAAACCCGCTCCAGCGGTGAACCTTACATCATCCATCCGATTGCCGTAGCCCGGATCCTGGCGGAAATGCGCCTGGATTACGAAACACTGATGTCTGCGCTGCTGCATGACGTGATCGAAGACACCGAAGTCACCAAAGACGATCTCGACAGCCGCTTCGGCTCAACCGTCGCAGATCTGGTCGATGGCGTCTCCAAGCTGGACAAACTTAAATTCCGCGACCGCAAAGAAGCGCAGGCGGAAAACTTCCGCAAGATGATCATGGCCATGGCCCATGATATCCGCGTGATCCTGATCAAGCTGGCCGACCGTACGCACAATATGCGCACCCTGGGTGCCCTGCGTCCGGACAAACGCCGCCGGATTGCCCGCGAAACCCTCGAAATCTTTGCACCGCTGGCCCACCGTCTGGGGATCCACAATATCAAGACCGAGCTCGAAGAGCTGGGTTTCGAAGCCCTTTACCCCAACCGCTACCGGGTGCTGAAAGAAGTCGTCGCCTCTGCGCGCGGCAACCGCAAAGAAATGATTAACAAGATCCACGCCGAAATTGAGGGCCGCCTCAAAGACGCGGGGATCGATGCCAAGGTGCTGGGACGCGAGAAGAACCTGTACTCCATCTATAACAAGATGAAGAGCAAGGAGCAGCGTTTTCATTCCATTATGGATATCTACGCCTTCCGGGTACTGGTCAAAGATCTCGATACCAGCTACCGAGTGCTGGGTCAGGTTCACAACCTGTACAAGCCGCGCCCGAGCCGGATGAAAGACTACATTGCGATCCCGAAAGCCAACGGCTATCAGTCGCTGCACACCTCGCTGGTCGGCCCGCACGGGGTGCCGGTAGAAGTGCAGATCCGGACTGAAGATATGGACCAAATGGCGGACAAAGGGGTCGCTGCGCACTGGACTTACAAGGACGGCGAAAGCTCCGGCACCACCGCCCAGGTCAAGGCCCAGCGCTGGATGCAGAGCCTGCTGGAACTGCAACAGAGCGCCGGTAGCTCGTTTGAATTTATCGAGAACGTCAAATCTGACCTGTTCCCGGATGAAATTTACGTCTTCACCCCGAAAGGCCGGATTGTTGAACTGCCGGTGGGTGCGACCGCCGTCGACTTTGCCTACGCGGTGCATACCGATGTCGGCAACGCCTGTGTCGGTGCCCGGGTCGAGCGTCAGCCTTATCCGCTGAGCAAGCCGCTGAAAAACGGCCAGACTGTCGATATTATCTGTGCGCCGGGTGCCCGCCCGAACGCCGCCTGGCTCAACTATGTGGTCACCTCCCGCGCCCGGACCAAGATCCGTCAGGTGCTGAAGACCATGCGCCGGGCCGAGTCGATCACCCTGGGTCGCCGCCTGCTCAACCACGCGCTGGGCGAGCTGAGCATCGATCAGATCAACCCGGACCTTCTGGCACAAACCCTGAGCGATCTGCGCCTGAAGTCCATTGACGACCTGCTGGCCGCAATCGGTCTCGGTGAACGGATGAGTGTGGTCATCGCCCGTCGCCTGCTCGGCAACAGCGAGGAAGGCCACGCCAAGGAAACCACGCACAGCATGCCGATCCGAGGTGCTGACGGCATCCTGCTGACCTTTGCCAACTGCTGTCACCCGATCCACGGTGACCCGATCATGGCCCATGTCAGCCCGGGCAAAGGTCTGGTGATCCACCGGGAAGAGTGTGCCAACATCCGCGGTTACCAGAAAGAGCCGGACAAATACATGCCGGTCGAGTGGAGCGAAGACTTCGAGCAGGAGTTTGTCACCAACCTCAAGGTGGACATGCAAAACCACCAGGGCGCGCTGGCCGATCTGACCAACACCATTGCCGCGACCGGCTCCAACATCCAGGGCCTGTCGACGGAAGAGAAAGATGGTCGCCTGTACACCATCACGGTGCGCCTGACGACCAAGGGACGGATCCACCTGGCCAATATCATGCGCCGGATCCGGGTGATGCCGAACGTCGTTCGGGTTTCACGCCAGAAAAACTAAGGCTGACCGCACGAGTGCGCTCTGATCTGCCTGTAGACGAACGCCCGTTATCGGGCGTTTTCTTTATTCAAAAAAGACGATAGAACAGTATGTCACCCGAACGTTTTCAACGGATCCAGTCGGTGCTGGCCACCCGCCAGCCAGATTTGACCGTCTGCATGGAAGAAGTGCACAAACCCAATAACGTGTCCGCGATCATCCGTACTGCCGATGCGGTCGGCGTCCACAAAGTTCATGCGGTGTGGCCGAAAGCAGACATGCGCGTGCTGAGCCATACCTCTGCCGGTGCCCGCAACTGGGTCGAGCTGGACACCCATGATTCCATGGTCGACGCCGTCGCCGTCCTCAAAGCCCAGGGCATGCAGGTGGTCGCCACCAACCTGTCAGATCGCGCGATTGATTTTCGTGAGGTGGATTACACCCAACCGACCGCGATTATCCTCGGCGGCGAGAAAAACGGGATCACCGCTGAAGCGCTGTCACTGGCCGATCAGGATATCATCATTCCGATGGTCGGTATGGTACAGTCTCTCAATGTCTCGGTGGCCAGCGCCCTGATCCTCTATGAAGCCCAGCGCCAGCGTCAGGCCGCCGGGATGTACGATCGCACTACCACGCCGTTACCGGACGATGTGGTCCACCGGATCCTATTTGAACGCGGCCATCCGGTGCTGGCCAAAGTAGCCCAGCGCAAGGGGCTGCCGTATCCGCCACTGGACGAGCATGGCCAGATCGTCGCAGACGAGCAGTGGTGGCAGACTATGCAGGCCATTGAGCCCAAGAAACGTAAACCAAAGCGCAACTAATCAGCGGAAAAAGCGATGAGCGGACAACTCCTTGACAGCGTCGCCCTGACCGAACTCTCCGGCGTCGGGGCCAAGATGGCCGAAAAACTGGAAAAAATCGGCCTGCACACCGTGCAGGACCTGCTGTTTCACCTGCCGCTCCGCTATGAAGACCGCACCCGGATCTGGCCCATTGCCGGGGCCCTGCCCGGCCAGCACCTCACCATCCAGGGCGAGGTGATCAGCAACAACATCAGCTTCGGCAAACGCCGGATGCTGACGGTCAAAATCAGCGATCAGACCGGCAGCGCCACCCTGCGTTTTTTCAACTTCAACGCGGCGATGAAAAACAGCCTGGGCGAAGGCAAGCAGGTCAAAGCCTATGGCGAGATCAAGCGCGGCCAGCACGGGCTGGAGATCATCCACCCCGACTACAAAGTGTTTTCCGAGCCGACCGAACTCAGCGTCGAGGAAACCTTGACCCCGGTCTACCCGACCACCGACGGCCTGCGCCAGCTCACCCTGCGCAACCTGACCGATCAGGCGCTGGCGCTGCTCGACAAGGCCGCGGTCAGCGAACTGCTGCCCGAAGGTCTCTACGATCGTCAGATGACCCTGGCCGAAGCGCTGCACCTGATGCACCGACCCACCCCGGATGTCTCCCTCGATCAACTCGAAGAAGGCAAACACCCGGCCCAGCAACGGCTGATCTTAGAAGAGCTGCTGGCGCAGAACCTGTCAATGCTGGCAGTGCGCAGCAAGGGCCAGCAACATCTGGCTCGGGCGCTGCCGCCCAGCCCTCGCCTGAAACAGCAGCTGCTCGACAGCCTGCCGTTCAGCCCGACCGGCGCCCAGCAGCGGGTCGTTGCCGATATCGAAACCGACCTCGCCCGGCCCCATCCGATGATGCGTCTGGTACAGGGGGACGTCGGCTCGGGGAAAACCCTGGTCGCAGCCCTGGCTGCCATTCGCGCCATTGAACACGGCTACCAGGTTGCGCTGATGGCCCCGACCGAACTGCTGGCCGAGCAGCATGCGCTGAACTTTGCCAACTGGCTTAACCCACTCGGCATCGAGGTCGGCTGGCTGGCGGGCAAGCTCAAGGGCAAGGCCCGCGAAACCGAACTGGCCCGGATTGAAAGCGGCGAAGCCAAAATGGTGGTCGGCACCCATGCCCTGTTCCAGGAGCAGGTGGTGTTTCAGAACCTGGCGCTGGTGATCATCGATGAGCAGCACCGCTTCGGCGTCCATCAGCGGCTGGAGCTGCGCGAGAAAGGCGCCCACAACGGCCACTATCCGCACCAGCTGATCATGACCGCCACCCCGATCCCGCGCACCCTGGCAATGACCGCCTATGCCGATCTCGAAACCTCGGTGATCGACGAGCTGCCGCCGGGTCGCACGCCCATCCAGACCGTGGCGGTGCCCGACAGCCGCCGGGCGGATATCGTCGAGCGGATCCGCGCCGCCTGCCTCAATGAAGGCCGTCAGGCATATTGGGTCTGTACCCTGATTGATGAATCCGAAGTGCTGGAAGCCCAGGCGGCCTCAGATACCGCCGACGAGCTGACCGCCCAGTTGCCGGAGCTCAACATCGGCCTGGTCCACGGCCGGATGAAAGCCGCCGACAAACAGGCGGTGATGAAACGCTTCAAGGACGGCGAGCTGCACCTGCTGGTCGCCACCACCGTGATTGAGGTCGGGGTCGATGTCCCCAACGCCAGCCTGATGATCATCGAGAACCCCGAGCGGCTCGGTCTGGCCCAGCTCCACCAGCTGCGCGGCCGGGTCGGCCGGGGCAGCGTCGCCAGCCATTGTGTGCTGCTCTACCATGCCCCGCTGTCCAAAACCGCTCAGAAACGCCTGGGCGTGCTGCGCGAGAGCAGCGACGGGTTTGTGATTGCCCAGCGCGATCTGGAAATCCGCGGTCCCGGTGAATTGCTGGGCACCAAGCAGACCGGCCTCGCCGACTTCAAAGTGGCCGATCTGGTTCGCGACCAGCATCTGATCCCACAGGTGCAGAAGCTGGCCCGCTATATTCACGACCGCTACCCGGACAATGCCAAAGCCATCATTACCCGCTGGCTCGGCCGTCGCGAGAACTACTCCAACGCCTGAGCCGTTCCCAGCACCAGCGCTGTCCCCAAAGCCCACATATGCGGCCGGAAAGTGCACTTTCCGGCCCCAGCACCGCCACCACAGCCACTCCCGAACCGCCCTGGATGGACGATAAAAAAGTCTGCCCAACCCGGCGCAAACGTTTGCTATTTTCTGTCAGATCACTACAATAGCGCACAAAATTTCACCCACACGCACTTCTCCCGTGAACCGGCGGATCTGACTAACAGCAATCACAGAATTATTCGCCCTTTACAGGCTTTGCCCATCCAGCGCAGCGCCGGGGATTTAGAAGTCCATCAAGGAAACCATGGCTATGACACGCCAACACGACGACATCGTAACACCGCAGAAATCTGATCTGATCTATCGCCTCGAAGACCGGCCGCCACTGCCGCAAACCCTGTTTGCCGCCACCCAGCACCTCCTGGCGATGTTTGTCGCGGTGATCACCCCGTCGCTGATCATCTGCCAAGCCCTTGGCCTGCCGGCCAGTGACACCAACACCATTGTCAGCATGTCGCTGTTCGCCTCGGGCATTGCCTCGTTCATTCAGATCCGCACCATCGGGCCGGTCGGCTCCGGATTGCTGTCGATCCAGGGCACCAGTTTCAACTTCCTCGGTCCGATCATCGGTGCCGGGCTGGCGATGAAAGCCGGCGGCGCAGATATTCCGACCATGATGGCGGCCATTTTCGGCACCATCCTGGCCGCCTCGCTGACCGAAGTGTTGATCTCCCGGGTGCTGCAACATGCCCAGCGCGTGATCACCCCGCTGATCTCGGGTATCGTCGTCACCCTGATCGGCCTGACCCTGATCCAAATCGGCCTCACCTCCATGGGCGGCGGCTACGCGGCAATTGAAAACGGCAGCTTCGGCAGCCTGGATAACCTGATGCTGGCCGGGACTGTGCTAGGCCTGATTGTTCTGCTGAACCGGGTGAAGAACCCGTACTTGCGCGTCTCTTCGATTGTGATTGCCATGGCCGCCGGCACTCTGCTGGCGTGGGGTACCGGGATGCTCGATACCGCCCGCGTCGCCGACACCGACCTGATCGCCGTGCCGCTACCGATGCAGTACGGCCTCGGCTTTGACTGGTCGCTGCTGATCCCGCTGGTGATTGTCTTTGCCATCACCTCGCTGGAAGCCATCGGGGACATTACCGCGACGTCCGAAACCTCCGAGCAGCCGGTTGCCGGTCCGGTGTATATGAAGCGGATCAAGGGCGGCGTACTGGCCGACGGCGTCAACTCAGCGCTGGCCGCCGTGCTGAACAGCTTCCCGAACTCCACCTTCAGCCAGAACAACGGCATTATCCAGCTGACCGGAGTTGCCAGCCGTTACATCGGCTATTTTGTGGCCGGGATGCTGGTGCTGCTTGGCCTGCTGCCAAGCGTGGCCAATTTAGTCCAGTTGATCCCCGAGCCGGTGCTGGGCGGCGCAACCATTGTGATGTTCGGGACGATTGCGGCTTCCGGGGTCCGGATTATCTCGCGCTGCAACCTCGACCGCCGGGCCATCCTGATCATGGCGCTGTCGTTTTCCATGGGTCTGGGCATTGCCCAGAAACCGGAAATCCTCCAGTTCATGCCGGAGTGGATCCAGAGCATCCTGTCTTCCGGCATGGCTGCCGGGGGGATCACCGCAATTGTGCTGAACCTGGTGCTGCCGGAAGAGAAGTAATTCGCCTCGCGGCCCGATAAAAAAAAAGCGCCGGCATCACTGCCGGCGCTTTTTAGTTTTGATCCGATTTATTTTGACCCGGCGCGCGACGCGCCCGAACCTTAATGTTTTTTACCGTTCTGCATCGGCAAGCCGATCTGCACTTTCAACCCGCCGCCGCTGCGGTTGGTTACCAGAATACTGCCGCCATGCTGATCGATGATCCGCTTCACAATAGCCAGCCCCAAACCGGTCCCTTCCGCATCACTGCCGCGGGCACTGTCGCCCCGGGTCAGCGGCTGGAACATCTTCGCCACCTGATCCGGCGCAATCCCCGGCCCGTCATCTTCGACACAGAACCAGGCGATCTGGCGATCGGCCGTCACCCCGCTGGATACCTTGACCCAGCCATGACCGTAGCGCAGCGCGTTGACCACCAGGTTGGCCACCGAGCGCTTGATCGCCACCGGATTGCCTTGCACCACCCCGGGGATCGGGCTCAGCGCCAACACAATTTCCTGCTCATAACCGCCTTCGGCTTCTGCCACTTCCTGCAGCAAACCATTCAGATCCAGCGGTTCCAGCGCCTGTTGCTTGGTCGATTTGAGGTATTCCATGAACTGGCTGATGATCTCGTTACACTCCTCGGTGTCCTTAATCATGCTCTCCGCCAGATAACTGTCTTCCGGCGACATCATCTCGGTCGCCAGCCGGATCCGGGTCAGCGGAGTGCGCAAATCGTGGCTGACCCCGGCCAACAGCAAAGCCCGGTCATCTTCCAGTTGCTGGATCCCTTCCGCCATCTTGTTGAAGGCCCGGGTCACCGCCCGGATCTCTGACGCGCCCCGCTCCGGCAAATGCGGTGGGGTGTCGCCCTGAGCCACCTGCAACGCCGCCTTCTCCAGCGCCACCAGCGGCCGGTTCTGGATCTTGATAAACAGCCAGCCCCCGGCAATCACCATCAGCGCGATGATCAGGCTGTAGTGGAACAGCGGCGAAAAATCCTCTTCCTGCAATTCCGACAGCGGGATCCGCATCAGATAACCCGGCATCGCATCACACTTCATCCACAGCACATAGCTGTCGGCCCCCAGCACCAGGCGGACCTCGGTCGGCGCGTCCAGCTCCCGGCTCATCTCCTCACTGAGATAATCAATCCGGGTCGCCTCGCGGAACTCCGCCAGCGACTCGCTGTCCTCGCTATGCAGCGTCACGCCCAGTTGTTCCAGCAACTGGCGCCGTAACGGCGTGTCGAGGTGGAACGTATGGCCATCGGCCAGCTCCACATCTTCCTTGAGCATCAGCCGGACCTCATAAGCCAAGATCCGGTTAAACTGCTTCAGGCTGGGCAGCAGGGCATAATTGAGCACTGCCAGGTACGAAAAAATCTGGCTGGCAATCAACAGGCCAGCCAGCAGGATCAGGGTGCGGGCAAATGTACTGCGCGGGGACATCCGCATGGTTGCGTCCTTCTTTACGCCTCAATCCCGTCCGGCACAAACACATAGCCCAGGCCCCAGACGGTCTGGATGTAGCGCGGACGGCTCGGGTCTTCTTCAATCATCCGGCGCAAGCGCGAGATCTGCACGTCAATTGAGCGCTCCATGGCCGAATACTCACGGCCACGGGCCATATTCATCAGCTTATCGCGGGACATCGGCTCGCGGGCATTGGTCACCAGGGCCTTGAGCACCGCAAACTCGCCTGAGGTCAGCGGCATGGCTTCCTCGCCGCGGAACATCTCGCGGGTGCCGAGGTTAAGGCGGAACTCGCCAAACTCGATGATCTTGCTGTCGACGCTCGGGGCGCCCGGTGCTTCAATGGTCTGACGACGCAGCACCGCCCGGATCCGGGCCAGCAGCTCACGCGGGTTAAACGGCTTCGGCAGGTAGTCGTCGGCACCGACTTCCAGACCGACAATCCGATCGACCTCATCGCCCTTGGCGGTCAGCATCAGGATCGGCAGCATGTTGTTGGCATTGCGCAGCCGGCGGCAAATCGACAAACCGTCTTCGCCCGGCAGCATCAGGTCCAACACCATCAGGTGAAAATTCTCCCGGGACAACAAACGGTCCATTTGCTCGCCATTGGCAACACTACGCACCTGGAACCCCTGCTCCGACAGGTAACGCTCCAGCAACGCCCGCAGGCGCATGTCATCATCAACAACCAGAATCTTGAAATTTTCCTGCATATCTCATCTCACCTGCATCGACAATCGTATCGAAATTTATTCATATCTTACTCGACAACAGTACCCAGACACGCAACCGTGCTGCTAAATCATACGCCAAATTGTTACAGAGTATGTCGTGTGTTTACCTTCCCGACGAGAAGAAGCGCATTCCCGCGAAATTCCGCCGCCACTGGCTGCGTCCGCCCCCCCAATGGTTCAAGGCGGACTCACCCGCCGAAAGGTTCATCTTTCCAGACTGATGAATTTGATAATAGGAAACCTTTCTATATAATTCAGCAAAATAAATCACTTGCACTGAGTGCGCTTGAATATATCTATCGCGCACAACAACTGTTTTGATGTGCTCAGGTGAAATCACACCAGCCCGACACAACAACAACGCTTCCGCCACTCCGTCACACAGATAAGTACCGTATGAACAAATTAACATTACCTGCACTGCTTGCACTGTTTCCGCTGAGCCTTCACGCCGCAGATTTTAAGACCATCACCAACTTCGGGGACAGCCTGTCCGATATGGGCAACAAACACCTGATCACCGTGGACATGAATCAGGCGACCGCCGGCAATATCGGTATTCGCGCCCAGGCACCCAACGTCAACGGCCGCTTCAGCAATGGTCCGGTCTGGACCGAATATCTGGCCACAATGCTCGAAATGCCAGCCCCGACACGTGCCCACGGCCAGATTAAGAGCACCGTCGTCTTAACCAGCCCGGATGGGCAGCAAGTCAGCTACCCCTACCAGGATCAGGCCCTGGCCGGCACCAACTGGGCTGTCGGCGGCGCCATGTCCGGATTGGGCCGCTTTATCGACATTGATGCCGCCAACGGCTTCTCGGCCAATGCAGGGCTGGATGTCCTGACCAACAGCGGCCTGCAGATTCAGCAACGCATCCACCACAAAGGCCCGTTCAGCGGCGATGAGCTCGTGAGCTATATGAGCGGGACCAACAACTTATGGTTTACCCTGTTCGGCGATCTCGGCCAGAGCGGAGACCAGGCGGCGGCCTTGGCGCTCAAAGATATCGCATCGCTCATTGATGCCGGCGCAACACAAATCCTGGCGGCGAATATTCCAAACTTTATCGATGCACCTTGGTTTGACGGCCAGCAGGACAAAACTACCCGCTTTATCAGTGAGCACAATCTCGCGCTGAAAGCCGGACTGGAACAGCTGGCCGCAAGCCACCCTGAGGTCGAAATCTTCCACTTCGACGCGTTTGCGACCTTTGACAAGGTGATCAACGCAGTCAAACAAAACGGCCGGTACCATGATGCCGAGCTGGCGATCACCATCACGGATGTCACCAGTGAAGCCTACAGCTACGCCACCGGCAAGGTGATTGCCCAGCCGAACCACAACCTGTACTGGGACGGCCTGCACCCGACGACCGCCATGCATCAGATCCTCGCGAAAGATGCCGCCAACCTCGTCAAAGCCGGAATCGCATTATGATGTCACTCAAATCCATCCGTCACCAAATCATTATTGGTGCGGCCAGCTGCCTGTTCTTCTCGCTGGTCGCGGTCCTGCTGGTCGGGCAGAAATACTCGACCCAGCTGGAAGGCATGGTGCACAACAAAACCTACGCGTTTGCCGACAGTACGCTGACCGAGCTCCTGGAAGAAACCAGCAAGTTTCACTCCGAGCAGATCCAGAACCAGCTCTCGGTGGCCATGAACTCGGCCGAAGCCTTGGCCAGTGTCGTGTCGGGCATGGCAAGCACGACGGACACACCAGACAGGCTGAGCCGCGAAGCGCTCTCACTGATGGTCCGGGATCTGCTGGCCGGGAACCAGAAATTCCTCGGCGCCTATATCGCGTTCGAGCCCAATGCCTGGGACGGCAAAGATGCAATGTATGAGTCCATTGACGGCAAAGGCCAGTTCAACGTCTACTGGACCCGCAGCAGCGATAACCAGCTCAAGCCTTCATCGGTGGACTCCGATCGTTTCTATCTCCATGACCGGACCAAAACCGGCACCCGGGTCAGTGAATGGTATCTGTGCCCGCTGGAAACCGGACGCAGCTGCCTGATCGACCCGTGGGCCTATGATGTCCAGGGTCAGCAAGTGCTCATGGCCAACCTGGTCACGCCGATCAAGGTCAACGGCCGGACCATCGGCATGCTCGGGATTGACCTGTCGGTAAACTTTATCAACGAGCTGGCCCTCAAGCTGCAGCGCGAAAAATTCGGCCCGAACTCCCACATCAGCATTATCACCTATCGCGGCGTTGTCGCCGGGGATACCAACCCGGTTTCACCGCTCGGCGAGGTGTTGACCGACTGGAGCCAGCGTCAAGCCCAGTTCCAGGCCGGCAAGCAGATCTGGAACTCAACCGAAGACTTCTCCAGCCTGATAACGCCGATTCGGGTCGGGAATACGGACACGCCATGGATGCTGTGGATCTCGGTTCCTAAAGCCGAGCTGCTTGAAGACATCCATGCCCTGGAGCGCGATCTGAAGACCTCGTTCGGGGAATTTCTGAACAGCCAGCTGATCGCCGGTGTGGTGATCTCTCTCTTTGCCCTGGCGGTGCTGTATATCATGGCCAAACGGATATCCACCCCGATCCAGCAGGTCGTCGATATCGTCCGCCAGCTCGGTCAAGCCGGTGGCGATCTGACCTACCGGCTGGACGTCAGCCGAAAAGACGAAACCGGCGCCCTCATGCATGGATTAAACATCCTGATGGCGTCGCTTCAGGGCATGATCCGGGATATTGCCGGCTCGGTCGACAACCTGAAAATGGCCGCCAACCGCTCGGCCGGGATCGCCGAAACTTCGCACCAGGGCGTCCAGCAGCAGCGCCAGGAGTTGGAGCAGGTCGCGACCGCCATCAATGAGATGGCCTGTACTGCCAGCGAGGTCGCCAACAATGTGGCCAACACGGCCAGCTCGGTGGAGGAAGCCAACCAGGCGATCACCCGCTGTAGCGATGTCGTCAATGACAGCGCCAGCATGATCAGCCGGCTCGGCGAGGAAATGGAACGCTCGACGGAGACTATTGTGGAGCTGGAAACCCAGAGCCACCAGATCAGCAGCATTCTCGAGGTGATCCGCAGTATTTCCGACCAGACCAACCTGCTGGCCCTGAACGCCGCCATTGAAGCCGCCCGGGCGGGCGAGCATGGCCGCGGGTTTGCAGTCGTCGCCGAT
Source organism: Photobacterium sp. MCCC 1A19761 (assembly GCF_037389125.1). Lineage (NCBI taxonomy): Bacteria > Pseudomonadati > Pseudomonadota > Gammaproteobacteria > Vibrionales > Vibrionaceae > Photobacterium > Photobacterium sp. MCCC 1A19761. The sequence goes on along the minus strand of NZ_JAZGTF010000009.1, from coordinate 117,419 downwards.
GAGGTGCGCCAGCTGGCCTCCAAGACCCAAAACTCGACGCAAGAAATCCAGCAGATGATTGACCGCTTCCAGAGCCAGATCCAGCGGACGGTTGAAGCGATTTCCAACGGCCAGACCTATAGCCGCAGCAGCATCGACAGCAGCAAAACGGCCGTCATGGAGCTTGAGGCGTTGATGGCAACCACCGCCGCCATGCAGGAGATGATCTGCCAGATCGCCACTGCAGCGGAGGAGCAGCATCAGGTGACGGAAGATATCAACCGCAACATCAGTGCGATCACCGAGATCACCGTCAAGGCCGCCCAGAGTGCCGAAACCTCCAGCCAGGAGGCACAAGGGATGCTGACGCAAACCAGCGACGTGGAAGAGAAGCTCAACAAATTCAAGTTTTAACGCTTCTCGGTTCATAGCTTGATCCGACCCAGGCCACAGGGGCTACTGTCCCCGTGGCCTTTTTCATGATTTCCACCTCACTGTGCCGCTTGCCTGCCACCCCCAATTTCCTGCTGAACCGTCGCCCTGCAAGCACGGAGATTGACCTGCGAGTCAAAGCGTTAGAAGATTTATGCAGCCAACAACCAGATTCGGATCCACACCATGAAAACCAACTTAATCACGCGTGAGGGATACACCAAGCTCAGAGAGGAGCTCGATTTCCTGTGGAAAGAAGAGCGCCCGGAAGTCACCAAAAAAGTCACCTGGGCCGCCAGCCTCGGCGATCGCAGTGAAAATGCGGATTATCAGTACAATAAAAAGCGACTGCGCGAAATTGACCGCCGGGTCCGCTACCTGCGCAAGCGCCTGGAGCTGGTCCAGGTCGTCGACTACTCGCCGCAGCAGGACGGCAAAGTCTTCTTCGGTGCCTGGGTTGAAATTGAAAACGAAGACGGCGAGGTGAAAACCTTCCGCATTGTCGGCCCGGACGAGATCTACGGCCGCAACGACTACATTTCTATCGACTCACCGATGGCCCGGGCCCTGCTGAAAAAAGAAGTCGATGACGAGTTTGAGGTCAACACCCCGGCCGGTAAAAAAGAGTGGTTCGTCAACAGCATTCGCTACCGCTAACGCCGTCTCCATTCATCCCTGCCAGCCCGGCCATTCCGTACTATCTCTGCGCCGCCACCTGCCGCCGGGTTGCGCAGGGCGTTTTGCGTGTCACGCGGGAAAAAGCAGGGCAATCACGGCATCGGGGTCACACTGACAGACACCTGACGGTTCTCAACTTGCCTCCGCCCCATTCACCCGTAGAATGGAGGCACAAACGACAACAAGAGAAATAACGGATGAGCAACCCGATCAACCAGACGATTGCCCATGAACTGGCGGTACGCCCAGAGCAAGTCACGGCCGCCGTGACCCTGCTCGATGACGGCAATACAGTCCCCTTTATTGCCCGTTACCGTAAGGAAGTCACCGGCGGGCTGGATGATACCCAGCTGCGCAACCTGGAGTCCCGCCTCGGTTACCTGCGGGAAATGGAAGATCGCCGCCAGGTGATTTTGAAATCCATCAGTGATCAGAACAAGCTGACCCCGGCGCTGGAAGCCGAAATCCAGGCCGCGGACAGCAAAACCCGGCTCGAAGATCTGTACCTGCCGTACAAACCCAAGCGCCGCACCAAAGGCCAGATTGCTATCGAAGCCGGCTTAGCGCCGCTGGCCGACAGCCTGTGGACTGATCCGAGCCAGTCACCGGAAGCCGCGGCAGAAGCGTTTGTTGCTGCCGACAAAGGCGTGGCGGATACCAAAGCTGCCCTCGACGGTGCCCGCGCTATCCTGATGGAGCGTTTTGCCGAAGATGCCGCGCTGCTGGATAAAATCCGCCGCCACCTGCAACAGCAGGCCGAGCTGAGCGCCGCCGTCGTCGACGGCAAAGAACAAGAGGGTGCCAAGTTCAAAGACTACTTTGAGTACAGCGAAACCCTGAAAAACATCCCGTCGCACCGCGCCCTGGCGCTGTTCCGCGGCCGCAACGAGGGCGTGCTGCAACTGACCCTCAACGCCGATCCGAATCAGGAAGCGGGCACCCGCGGCTCCTACTGCGAAGTGATGATCGCCGATCATTACGGCATTACCCTCGGCACCCAACCGGCCGACAGCTGGCGCAAACAGGTGATCAGCTGGGCCTGGCGGATCAAAATTCTGATGCACATGGAAACCGAGCTGCTGAGCGCCCTGCGCGAAAAAGCCGAAGACGGTGCCATGCAGGTGTTTGCCGACAACCTGAAAGACTTGCTGATGGCCGCACCGGCGGGTCCGCGTGTCACCCTGGCGCTGGACCCGGGTCTGCGCACCGGCTGTAAAGTGGCTGTGGTCGATCAAACCGGTAAGCTGCTCGATACCGCGACCATTTATCCGCACCAGCCGCAGCGTCAGGTGGCCCAATCGGCCGCGACGGTACTGGCGCTGATCGCCAAGCACAACGTCGATCTGATCGCCATCGGCAACGGCACTGCGTCACGGGAAACCGATAGCTTTGTCGCCACGCTGCTGAAAGAGAACAATCTGAAAGTCCAGAGCGTGATGGTGAGCGAGGCGGGCGCCTCGGTGTACTCCGCGTCTGAACTGGCTGCCAATGAGTTCCCGAACCTGGATGTGTCGCTGCGGGGCGCGGTATCCATCGGCCGCCGCCTGCAGGATCCGCTGGCCGAGCTGGTGAAAATCGATCCGAAATCCATCGGGGTGGGCCAGTACCAGCACGATGTCAGCCAGAGCATGCTAGCCAAGCGGCTCGATGCCGTGGTCGAAGACTGTGTGAACGCCGTCGGCGTGGATGTGAATACCGCCTCGGCGGCGCTGCTGACCCGCGTCGCCGGTCTGAACGGTACCATCGCCCAGAACATCGTGAACTACCGGGATGAGAACGGCCGCTTTGATGCCCGCACCACACTGAAGAAGGTGGCGCGTCTGGGGCCGAAAGCCTTTGAACAGTGTGCCGGTTTCCTGCGCATCATGAACGGCAAGAACCCGCTCGACAGCTCCGCGGTGCACCCGGAGTCTTACGCCGTGGTGAAAAACATCGCCGCAGCAAACAACAAGGCGTTGGATGCCATTATCGGCAACAGTGACTTCCTCAAGAGCCTGAAACCGGCCGAATACACCGATGCGCAATTCGGCCTGCCGACCGTCACCGATATCATTCGCGAGCTGGACAAGCCGGGCCGCGACCCGCGTCCGGAGTTCAAGACCGCGACCTTTGCCGAGGGCGTGCATGAGGTCAAAGATCTGATCCCGGGCATGGTGCTGGAAGGCGTGATCACCAACGTGACCAACTTTGGTGCCTTTGTCGATGTCGGGGTTCATCAGGATGGTCTGGTGCATATCTCGGCGCTGTCCGACAAGTTTGTCTCGGATCCACGCGAGGTGGTGAAGGCCGGTGACATCGTTAAGGTTAAGGTGATGGAAGTGGATCTGCAGCGCAAGCGGATCGGCATGTCGATGCGCCTCAGCGATGAGCCGGGCCAGGACAAACCAGCCCGCAAGCCGCAACCGCAAGGCCAGGCCCGCCCGACCGGCTCTCGCAACTCAGGCCCTCGCAACACGGGCAAAGCGGACAACAACAGCGCGATGGGCGGTGCCTTTGCCGCGGCATTTGCCAACGCCAAGAAGAAGTAACCCGCGCCAACCACCGATATCGTCGGTGGTGAGCGATCCAAACGACAAGAGCCGGCATCATGCCGGCTCTTTTTTGGTCTCGGTTTGTCGTGCCAGTCGTGACCGGGGATGCGCTAGAGGATCACCAGATACTCCGTCGGCGGGTTCGGCACTGTCGCCTGAGCATAGCGGTGAGCCACCACCCCTTTGATCCGCTCCACTTCGCTGATTTTCTCCAGCTCTTCCAGCAGATTACGCGGCAGCTGAATGTGCATCGAATACCCCAGCTCACCCACATCCCGCAAATAGGTGTCGGCAGACAAGGCTTTGACCAGCTGCTCCAGATCATCCTGGTAGCCATACTGCTGCTCACGCACCGCCGCCTCGTGATAATCCGGATGCTCACTGGGATCCCAGGCCGGTTTTTTCAGCTGCTTCTCATCACTGCTGAGCGGTTTCTCCCGGGCCGACTCCGGGGTCTGGGTCGGAGGGACGATTTTTTCACGAACGCGGTTATCCCGCGCAGCCTGCTCGGTTGGCGGGTTCACGGAAGGCGCGATGGTCGGCACGCCGGCTTGTGTGGGGGAAACGATCATGCTGATGTACTTCTCCGGACATCAGCTGATGGGGGCATCAAATCACTGCCAGCAGTACCATCGCGACGGTCCCCAGTGCCGACAATCCCTTCCCGGCGCTGTAGTAGTCGTCATCGTATTGCTTAACCGCTTCTGGGTGATCCAATCCTAGCGCCCCATAGGCAAACGACTCGGCTTTCTTCGTCGTTTGGGCCATGTCACCAGCCTCTGTATTCTTATTGTTTGCCTCTTCTACCCGGGCTTCTGCAAGCTGAAGTCGCTTCGCCTCGCTCGACAGCGAGACCGTATCGGTGCCACGGCCCGCACGGCTGCCCTGCTCACCCGAAGGTGCCGCAGACATCGCCCGCTTCTCCGACGATGTCTGCGACATCACCGGCGTGTATCCTGTTGTCTTTGTAACTATTCCTATTGTCATTATGGCCCCTCTCCGAAACAGAGCAACTCCATTTGATCAATATCGGCACCTGACAGCAAAAATTGAATAAAAAAGCACCGACACCCACAACTGATGACACATGACACATGACGAGCAAACGCGCCCGGCTTACCCTTCCCCGACGAACGCCTTTACCGCCCGGACAAACTCTTCCGGATGCGAAATAAACGGCGCATGTGAAGCTGCGGCAAAAACCTGCCGCTCCGACTGCGGTGCCAGGCCATCGAGCACACTGGCAACCTTCACCGGCACCAAGCCGTCAAGGCGGCCATACAGGCGCAACCATGGCTGGGTGATTTGCCCCAGTTGATCGCGCAGATCCACCTCGGCCAGCACGTCCAACCCGGCGGCCAGCGCTTGCGGGCAGGGCTGCGGACGGGAAAATACGGCCTGTTTCAGTTGCTTGATGTCCTGGCGCGCGGTCGCACTGCCCATCGCCTGCAGGGCCATGAAACGCTCCACGGTTAACTGGAAATCCTCGCTCAGCTGGCGCTGAAAATCACGCAGCACCTTGGGTTGGATCCCCCGCCATGTGTCTTCGGCTGCAAACCGTGGTGAGCTGGCGACCGTCACTAACTGACGAACCCGTGCCGGGGCCAGCAAGGCCGCTTGTTTGGCGACCAGTCCCCCGAGCGACCAGCCTAACCAGGTTGCAGACGCTGGTGAATTTTCAAGCAACAGGTGTGCCATTTCTTCAAGACTCCGGGCACCCAGGTCCCGGCTGTGGCCATAACCCGGCAAATCCACCCGGTGAACCCGAAAGTGCGGCGTCAGCAGCGGCATCAGTGCCTGCCAGACGGCCCCGTTCATTCCCCATCCATGAATGAGAACCAGATCCGAACCCTGACCTTCCATTTCCCAATGCAGCTTGGCTGTCATTTACACTTCCTCTATCAACCGCGACTTCCGGCTATCATACCAAACTGGCCCCCATTCGGATCGTATGGGGTGGTCGAATCTGTTGCGTAACCCCGCACCGGAGACTCTGAATGTTTGTTTCGCATGTCCTTGGCCAATGGATGGCCCGGACCCAACGTCAATGCCAGCTGTGCCAGTTACCGCTGGACCGGAATGAGCCCTTGTGGTGCGAGCACTGCCTGGCCCGTTTTCCCCGGCTCCCCTATTGCCGCCGCTGCGGCGCTACCACGCCCGCGCCGACCAGCGCCTGCGGCCGCTGCCTCAGCGATCCGCCGCCCTGGCAGCAGTGCTATCGCCTCGGTGAATACCGTTTTCCGCTCAGCCAGCTGATCCACCAGCTCAAATTCGGCGGCAAATTCTGGCTTGCTGAGCCCCTCGGGCAACAGCTGGCAAGCGAAATCACCGCCCCGGCCCCCGTGCTGATCCCGGTGCCGCTGCACCGCCACCGTCGGCTGCATCGCAGCTTCAACCAAAGCACCTTGCTGGCGCAGGCTATCGCCCGGACGCTGGGCAGCACCTGTGACAGCGATGCACTCCGACGGGTTCGGTATACCCCGCCCCAGCACCATCTCAGCCGACGCGAGCGCCAGCAGAATCTGCGCCAGGCTTTTATACTCAAGACAAGGGATCTCCCCGACCATGTCGCCCTGGTCGATGATGTGATCACCACCGGTAGCACGCTCACCGAACTAACCCGGCTGCTGCTGGCGCAGGGATGCCGCCAGGTGGACATTTATTGCCTCTGTTATACGCCAGTACACGGCCGGACATCCCGTTAAATCCGGGTGCTGCGCAAGGCCGGGGTTAAACCGGGGGTAATTGCAGCACGGAGAAATTGTGATGCAAGCATCGCCGAAACGATTAGGGGATGATACCGAGGCTATCTCGGAGTAGAATAGAATTAAACTTACTAACTCAGTCAGGTATTACGTCGTGTCTATGATTACTATTTCTGAAAGTGCGGAGCAGCACTTCGGCAAACTGCTCGCCCAACAGGCGGAAGGGACCAATATCCGTGTATTCGTGGTCAATCCGGGGACGCAAAACGCAGAGTGCGGCGTATCCTACTGCCCACCAGAAGCGGTGGAAGCCAGTGATACCGAAATTAAGTTTGGTCTGTTTTCTGCGTTCATCGATGAGCTCAGCCTGCCGTTTCTGGAAGATGCTGAAATCGACTTCGTGACGGACAAAATGGGCTCTCAGCTGACCCTGAAAGCGCCGAATGCCAAAGTACGTAAAGTCTCGGACGATGCCCCGCTGATGGAGCGTGTGGATTACGCGATCCAAACCCAGGTGAACCCGCAACTGGCCGGCCACGGCGGTCATGTGTCTCTGGCCGAGATCACCGAAGACGGCGTGGCGATCCTGCAATTCGGCGGCGGTTGTAACGGCTGTTCAATGGTCGATGTGACGCTGAAAGAAGGGATCGAGAAAGAGCTGCTGGCGCAGTTTGAAGGCGAGCTGACCGGTGTCCGTGACGTCACCGAGCACGCCCGTGGCGAGCACTCTTACTACTAAGAGCAGCACTTCTAAGTACAACCCGTTTGATGAAACGGCTCAGGCGTCATCAGCCTCTGGCTGACGACGCCCCACCCAAGTATGAATAAGCGAGAGCCGCGCTCTCGCTCTATTCACGCTCAGCCGAAATCAGGCCCCAAGCACCGTGATCGTCACCTTGCGGCGGCCCCACTTTTTCGCCGCGCGGATATCTTTGCCCATATAGATATCGATCTTGCGCGACCAGCGCTTGTTCATCTTATCCATCACCACATATTCTCCCGGCAGGCCGGAAATCTTGATCCGGGTCCCGTGCCCGATCCCGAGGCGCAGCAGATCACGAGACACCGCAATCACTTTCATCCCGGGCTTGAGGCGGTCACCCCAGGCGGCAAGGGTGGGATTTGAATTCGTTTGTGCCCGGACCGAGTTATACGCAGTCGCGGTGACCTGCAACTTTTTCCCGACTAAACTGGCCTGAGCCATCCCGCTGCCCAACATCATGATCGTCAACAACAGACCAAGAACTACTTTCCTCATGCGCTACCATTACCTGCTCAAAAAACCACCATTTTAAGCAATTTTATGCTGCCGAGAACAGGCATTTTTTGTGTAAAATTTGGTCAGGAACGCTTGAAAAAACTTAACTCATTGTTGGATTAACAAGTTTCACCGGGAAATAAAAACGTCTTTTTTTGCCACTGGTACGCCAGCACGATCGCCAGGCCGATCCCACGCATCGCCAGGAACACCAGCATGGCCGCCCACAGGCCGTGGTTACCCCAATCCATCAGCAGCCACCAGGTCAGGAAGAAACTGCTGGTCGCCAGCACCATACTGTTGCGCATCTCCCGGCCCCGCGTCGCGCCGATAAAGATGCCATCCAACAAAAAGCACCACATCGCCACCAAAGGGACCGCCGCCAGCCACGGCAGATAGCGCGCCGCTTCCGCCCGCACCGCCGGAATATCGGAGATCAGGCTGACAATCTCGCGACCAAAGCCGACAAAGGCCAGCGTCATCAGCAGTGAAATGATCAGGCTCCAGAAGGTGGTGCCAACCAGTGAGCGGCCCAGCAGATCGCGGTTGCGCGCCCCAATTGCCTTGCCGACCATGGCTTCCATGGCATAAGCAAACCCGTCCATGGCGTAAGAGACCAGCATCAAAAAGCTCATCAGCACCGCATTGGCCGCCACCACGGTATCGCCGAGGCTGGCCCCATGGAAGGTCATAAAGGAAAACGCCAGTTGCAGGCAGAGGCTGCGCAGGAAAATATCGCGATTGAGCTTGAGCAACCGGCCCATGCCATGACGCACCGCACCGAGACGGCTTTTCAGCGCCGGCAGACCCTGGGTGCGCCACTGGCCCGCAACAAACCACAGCCCCAGCGCCAGCCCGCTATAATCGGCAATCACCGACGCCGCCGCCGCACCGCGCACCTGCCAGCCAAAGCCAAGGACAAACAGCAAATCGAGCAGAATATTGACCACATTGGTGATGATCAGCAGCCACATCGGCAGGCGGGCATTCTGGGTGCCGAGCAACCAGCCCATGATCACCAGGTTGGCCAGGGCCGCCGGAGCACTCCAGATCCGGATCGAGAAATACTGCCCGGCGTAGGTTTTGACTTCGACGCTGGCACTACTGAAGTGGAAAATCAGCTCCGCCAGCGGCTGATGCAGGACAATCAGTACCAGGGCCAGCAGCCAAGCCAGCGCCAGCCCCTGGATCAGGTAACCGGCCTGCGCGGCTTTGTCGCCGGCACCATAGGCCTGGGCACTGAGGCCGGTGGTGGCCATACGCAGAAAACCCAGCAACCAGAAGGTCACATTGATCATGGTCCCGCCAACCGCGACCCCGCCCAGAAACCAGGCATGATCCAGATGGCCAATGACTGCTGCATCCACCAGCCCGAGCAAGGGCACCGTGATGTTGGATAACACCATCGGCAGAGCCAGGGCAAACACCTGGCGATGTAACGACATATCCCGTAACGCAGTCAGCACCGTCCACCTCAAACACTTTGCCCGCCGCGCATCGGCAGGCTGTCTCAATCAGGCGGACAGTGTAGCGGCTTGCCGACCACGGCGAAACCGCCGCCTCCGGTTTCAGGCCGAAACCGGAGACATGCGGCATGGTTTTCGAGGCAGGATTCTCGCGCTCGGTGTATTGAAGCTCCCGAACGATGAAAAGCGCCCGGGCTATCGAAGCAGGGCCAGCAACCAGTGATCGCCAAGCAGCACCACAAACAACCCGAGCAGGTGCCAAATCGAATATTTGAAGGTGGCCCAGGCGTGGCCCGGCACATCGGCAAATTTGAGCTTCAGGGCATAGGCGACAAATCCCAGATTCAGGATGCTGCTGCCCGCGAGGTAAAACAGCCCGCTCATCCCGGTCAGCCAGGGCAGCAAGCCAACCAGCACCAGCATCACGGTATAGAGCAGTACCATGGTCTTGGTAAATTCAATGCCGTGGGTAACCGGCAGCATCGGGATCCCGGCCCGGGCGTAATCAGCCTTGCGGTGGATCGCCAGCGCCCAGAAATGCGGCGGGGTCCAGGTGAAGACCAGCATCACCAGCAACAGCGCATGCGGGTCGAGCTGGCCGGTGACCGCCGTCCAGCCCAGCAGGGGCGGCGCTGCACCAGCCAGACCGCCGATCACGATATTCTGCGGCGTGGCGTGCTTGAGCCACACCGTGTACACCACGGCATAGCCGACCAGACTGGCAAAGGTCAACCAGGCGGTTAAGGCATTGAGCTGCCACAGCAAGGCGAAACCAAGCACCATCAATACGGTCGCAAACCCCACGGCGCGTGTGGTCGCAATCCGCCCTTTGGCCAGCGGCCGGTGATGGGTACGGGCCATCTGGGCATCAAACCGGCGATCCAGCACATGATTGAACGCCGCCGCCGCCGCCGACTGCAAGCCGATGCCCGCCAGCCCCAGAACCACCGCCTTGATCGGCGGGATCCCGGGCACCGCCAGACACATGCCGACCAGCGCGGTCAGCAGCAGCATCGCCACCACTTTCGGTTTGGTGATGGTCAGGTAATCCTGCCATACACCGGGCCGGACCACGCTCCCTTTGACAGGCGCCCGTCCCGCGGTCTGAAATAACTTCGTCATCGGCTCAGCCCTCCCTTGCCATGTTCAAGCGCATCCCCAGCGGCACCCGGCAGCTGAAAATGGCGTAATTGGTTGCCACCAGGGTCATCAGCAGCAATCCCCCGACCAGGTTATGGCCGACGGCCACCATCAGCGGCAAACTGGCCACCACATTGGTGATCCCGAGGGTAATTTGCAATCCCAGTAGGGTGCCGACCAATAAGGCCAGCCGACGCAGCCGGACCGATTGCCATAACTGCCAGCTCAGCACTCCCAGTATCAACGCAGTGATCGCCGCGCCGAAGCGATGGGCCACATGGATCGATACTCGCTGCTCATAATTGAGCACCCCGAACTGATAACTGTCATGCGGCGGCTGGATCGGATGAAACGCAGACCAGTCAAACTGCTGGGCCCAATCCACCTCGCACACCGGCAGCTGGGTACAGACCACCGCCGCATAGTTGGCCGCGGTCCAGCCACCGAGCGCCACCTGGATCAGGGTCACCAGCAACGCCAGCGCCGCCAGCCAGGTCAATCCGCCCATATTTCTCGCCGGGGTGCCCCTGCTGAGATGGCCCCGGACCCGACGCCGGACCCGCATTGCCAGCAGCAACAGCAACCCGGCGGTGGTAAATCCGCCCAGCAGGTGCCCCATCACCACCACCGGCTTCAGGGCCATGGTGACCGTCCACATCCCGAGCATGGCCTGAAAGATCACCATCCCAAGCAGCAATGCCGGCAACCCGCGGGGCAATCCCCGGTAACGCCAGGCCACCAGGTTAAGCAGCAGGATGAGCATTCCCAACCCACCAGCAAAGTAACGGTGGATCATCTCGTTCCAGGCTTTGTGAACGACCAGCGGCGCATGGGGAAATGCAGCCTGTGCCTGCACATGCTGCTCCGGCGTCTGCGGCACCGCGGCAAACCCGTAGCAGCCGGGCCAGTCCGGGCAACCCAGTCCGGCCTCCGTCAGGCGGGTATAGGACCCCAGTACAATTACGCCGAGCGACCAGACCAACGTCAGATACACCAGGTATTGATACCGTCTCCAGTGCATAGGCCCTCCTTAGCCGATTTTGGACACTTTCAGCAGTCGTTTCAAATCGCGCAGCACATCTTTGCCCTGAGCGAGAATGGCCGGCTGATCCTTGGCCAGCGGATAGGCCATCAGAATATTGCCGAGTGGGTCGGCCAGATAGATTGCCTGCCCGCCATACTCAGAGGTTTGCAACCGCTTCAGCAGCGGCGCCGGAACCATCGACGGTTGTAATCCCTGCAGCAATTCATCTTCTTGGCCGGTCAGCTCGCTCACCAGTAGCAGGCCCGCGACCCGATCCTGATCGGCCCCGACAGCCTGAGGGATCTGGCGCAGGTGAAACAGGGCTCCGGCACAGGCCGCATCGCAGTGATCCGGCAGCACATACAGCAATTGCCAGCGCCCGGGCCGGGCGGCCCAATCCTCACGGAGCGGCGGGTCCAGCAGGATCCCGCGGTTGGTGACGCCGCCCTGATACCAGTGCATGGTCAGCATCAGCTTGGCGATCCCGACCGGCAGCGCAAATGCGGCGAGCAGCAACCATAACTTCCCGAATCTCTTCATCCCTTGCTCCGTCTCAGCCACCACAACGCGGCCACCGCGATGGCGACCGCCATCAGAAACCACTGCACCGCATAGGCATAATGCTTTTGCGGCCCCATCACCACCGGGATCCAGGTCTGTTGCAGCGCCACCGGGCTGTCCGTGTCGATTTGCAGCACCCAGGGTTTGAGTGCAACGCCCATCGATCGGCCCAGTTCGACCGGCACCAGATTCTGCACCCGCAGCGGTCCCCCGGCCCCCAGTTGCTCCGGCACCGTCGCTGCCAGCTCCGGCAGGTTTGAAGCAGGGGCAATCACGCCGGTGATCCGCATCTCGCCGTGGTGTTCCGGCAGCACCGGGATCTGATCCCGGTAAGCCGGCGCCGCAATCCAGCCCAGGTTAACCAGCACCCAGCCGTCTTCGGCGACGAACGGATACAGCAGGTGATAGCCGACCTGCCCCTGATACAGCTGGTTATCCAGTAACACGGCTTTGCTGTGATCAAAGTGGCCGCGCAGGGTCAGACGGTACCAGCGCGGGTCCGTCGGCAAACTGGCCAAACTGAAATAGGTCTGCTCACCGCGGTATTTGAGCGCCGCGCTGAGGCTTTCTTTTTCCTGTGCCCGTGACATTTGCCACATCCCCAGCTTGACCAAAGTCACCAGGACCACCACAGTAAAAAAGATGAACCCGATCCGTCGCATACTCACCTGTCATTCCATGGAGCACCGATGCTGTTAAAAGCCCTTGCTGTCTGCCTGCTAATTTTCATCATCCTCAACCTGTTCCGGGCCCTGCCGGTGATGCTCAAGGGTCGGGGCAGCCAGCCGATGAGCCGCTATCTCGGGCGTCGGTTGCTGATCTCTGTTTTGCTGTTCGCGCTGCTGCTGATTGCGCTGGCCACCGGCTATCTCACGCCCAATCCCCGTCCCTACTGACATCGGCCCGACGTCAGGTCAATCTCAGAGGATATACACGAACACGAACAACCCGAGCCAGACTACATCGACAAAGTGCCAGTACCAGGCCCCGGCCTGGAAGGCAAAGTGCTTCTCGGACGAGAAGTGACCACGCAGCACCCGCAGCCAGACCACAAACAGGATCACCGTCCCCAGCGTCACGTGCATACCGTGAAACCCGGTCAGCATGAAAAAGGTATTGCCGTAAACTCCGGCATCCAGCGTCAGACCCATTTCGTGATAGGCATGGACATACTCCACCCCCTGCAGATAAACAAACAGGGCGCCGAGCAGCACCGTCAGCAGCAGAAACAGAGTCAAGCGCGGGCGGTTATCCTGCTCCAGCGCGGTATGGGCAATGTGGACGGTGACTGAGGAGGTCAGCAGAATGAGGGTGTTGTACAGCGGCAGCCCGAGCGCGCTCATCGCCTCGGTAGTCGTGCCGCCCGGTGTAGCCACCAAGGGCCACTGGGCGATGAAATCCGGCCACAACACGGCGTGGGTCATCGCGTTGTTGCCGGCCCCGCCGAGCCAGGGAACGGCAATCATCCGGACATAGAACAGCGCGCCGAAGAAAGCGGCAAAAAACATCACTTCTGAGAAAATAAACCAGCTCATGCCCTGGCGAAAGGAGCGGTTCATCTGATGACTGTACAGCCCGCCCATCGACTCGTGGATCACATCGCGGAACCAACCCACCACCATCAGCAGCAACAAGCCGACGCCAGCCAACAGGATCCACGGTCCCTGGCCGTGAAACAGACCGCCCACCGTGGCACCTGCACCCAAGGCAATCAGAAACAGCGCCGCCGCCCCGACAATCGGCCAGATACTGGTGGCCGGCACGTAGTAAGGTTCATGGGGAGGCTGGATTGCCTGATCATGTTCGCTGTAGGGATTTGCCATCGTGCCACCTCATTGGGTTTGAGCCGTCTCACTCGACGGAGCTTGGAACAAGGTATACGCCAACGTCAGGGTATGAATGTCGGCCGGCAAGGCCGGGTCGACATAAAACACCAGCGGCAACCGGGCCGATGCCCCGGCCGCCAGCGGCTGACGGTTAAAGCAAAAACATTCAATCTTATTCAAATACTGGGCACCCAGGCCCGGCGACACCGACGGTACCGCCTGGCCGATATTCGCCTTCTGGGCCAGGTTTCGGGCAGCATAATTTACGGTCTGAGTCTGGCCGGGATGCACCACCAGTCGCCGCACCTCCGGCTCAAACGTCCACGGCATCCCGGGATTGATATAGGCCACAAACTCCACCGTCACCTGCCGCGAGGTATCGACCCGAGCGCTGGCTTCGGTCGGGGTCGAGGCCGTTTTGCCGTTGATCCCGGTGACATCGCAAAACACGTCATAGAGCGGCACCAGTGCGAAGGCGAAGCCGAACATGCCCAGCGCCAGCCCGACCAGCGACCAGATCGAGCGCCGCTGACGCTGCTCGGCCGACGCCGATTGCGTCCGTGTAGAATCCGCTTTCCTGCGCATGGATGCCTCCTATGCCCTGTACTCAATCAGTCCTGTTCTCAATCAATCCTGTTCTCAATCAATCTTAGGCGGCGTGGTAAAGGTGTGGTGCGGCGCCGGGGACGCTACTGTCCATTCCAGCCCCTCAGCGCCATCCCAGGGTTTGGCCGCTGCCGGCTGGCCGCCGCGCACGCATTTCACCACTACCGCCAGGAAGATCAGTTGCGACAGGCCGAACATAAAGCCGCCGATACTGACCACCGCATTCACATCCGCAAACTGCAGCGCGTAATCCGGGATCCGACGCGGCATGCCGGCGAGCCCTAAAAAGTGCATCGGGAAGAACAGAATGTTGACCGACACCACTGAGCACCAGAAATGCCACTTGGCCAGCTTTTCGTCGAACATATGCCCGGTCCACTTCGGCATCCAGTAATAGGCCGCGGCCATAATCGAGAAGATCGCCCCGGACACCAGCACGTAATGGAAATGGGCCACGACAAAATAGGTATCGTGATACTGGAAGTCCGCCGGGGTGATGGCCAGCATCAGACCGGAGAACCCGCCGATGGTAAACAGGATGATAAAGGCAATGGCAAACAGCATCGGCACTTCGAACGTCAGCGAGCCGCGCCACATGGTCGCCACCCAGTTGAATACCTTGACCCCGGTCGGCACCGAAATCAGCATAGTGCAGTACATGAAAAACAGCTCGGCGGCGACCGGCATACCGGTAGTGAACATATGGTGCGCCCAGACCAGAAAGCTCAGCCCGGCAATCGATGCCGTGGCGTAAACCATCGAGCTGTAGCCAAAGAGCTTTTTACGAGAAAACGCTGGGATAATGGCCGAAATAATACCGAAACTCGGCAAAATCATAATGTAGACTTCCGGGTGACCGAAGAACCAGAAGATATGCTGGAACATTACCGGATCCCCACCGCCGGCGGCATCGAAGAAACTGGTGCCGAAGAATTTATCCGTCAGCACCATGGTTACCGCGCCGGCCAGCACCGGCATCACCGCAATCAACAAGAACGCCGTGATCAGCCAGGTCCAGACAAACAGCGGCATTTTCATGTAAGTCATCCCCGGCGCCCGCAGGTTGACGATGGTAACAATCACGTTAATCGCTCCCATGATGGAGCTGATCCCCATGATGTGAATGGCAAACACGAACAGGCCGGTACTGGCGGGACTAAAGGTCGTCGAGAGCGGCGCGTAAAATGTCCAGCCGAAGTTCGGGCCGCCCCCTTCCATGAACAGCGAGGCCAGCAGCAAGGTGAAAGCGAACGGCAGGATCCAGAAGCTCCAGTTGTTCATGCGCGGCAGCGCCATATCCGGCGCACCAATCATCATCGGGATCATCCAGTTGGCAAGCCCGGTGAAGGCCGGCATCACCGCCCCGAACACCATGATCAGGCCATGTACCGTGGTCATCTGGTTAAAGAAATTCGGCTCCACCAGCTGCAATCCGGGCTGAAACAGCTCCGCACGGATCACCATCGCCATGGCGCCTCCGACCAGGAACATGGCAAAGCTGAACATCAGATACAGTGAGCCGATATCCTTGTGGTTGGTGGTCAGCAGCCAACGCTTAAACCCGGCTTGAGGATGGTCGTGATGCGCATGCTCGGTTGCCCGTTCATCCTCCACACCGGCCTGCTCACGCAACATGTCCGTCATCGTTGTTCTCCTCAGCTCTTGTCAACAAAGCCCTTACCTTGAAAGCTCTTGCCTTAAAAACACTTGTCTTGAACGCACATTACTTGAAAGCACTTACCTTGAGAACGCAGCGCTCAAAAGGTTTAGCGCTTAAAGCGATTTGCCATCCATCACGGCCTGCACTTCCGCCGCCTGCACCGTATCACCGGTGTTGTTGCCCCAGGCGTTGCGCTCGTAGGTGATCACGGCCGCCAGCTCTTTCAGGCTCAACTGCGGCCCGAACGCCTGCATCGCGGTGCCGCTCCGGCCATGGACCACCACGCTGACGTGCTCCAATTTCCGTGCCGGATCGATGGCCACCCCTTGTCCGGCCAGCGCCGGAAAAGCACCCGGGATCCCCTGACCATTCCCCTGGTGACACATAGCACAGCGCGTACCGTAAACCTGCTCGCCGAGGGCCATCAGCTCATCCATCGACATTTCCATCGCCAGTAAGCGCTGCTCTTCCTCAAAGGCGACCCGTTGGGCGGTTTTGGTCGCCTGCAGCCACTGCTGGTACTCGTCCTGCGGCTTGGCGATCACCACAATCGGCATAAAGCCATGATCCTTGCCGCACAGCTCCGCACACTGACCGCGATACACCCCCGGCTCGTCGATCCGGGTCCAGGCTTCATTGATAAATCCGGGATTGGCATCTTTCTTGACTGCAAACGCCGGCACCCACCAGGAGTGGATCACATCCTGCGAGGTGATCAGAAAGCGCACCTTCTTGCCGACCGGCAACACCAGTGGCCGATCAACTTCCAGCAAGTAATTGTCACGTTTGTCTCGTTCGTTGGCGATCTGGGCAGGAGATGTCGCCAAAAGTGAGTAAAAATCGACATCTTCATCGAAATAACGATAATGCCATTTCCATTGCGACCCGGTGATCTGGATTGTGATATCCGAATCGGTGGTATCTTCCATTGCGAGCAGGGTCTGCGTGGCCGGAATGGCCATCAGGATCAGGATCACGAACGGAATGAGGGTCCAGAGGATTTCCACTTTGGTACTTTCATGAAACGAGGCGGCGACCGCGCCTTTTGATTTCCGGTGATGGAGGATCGACCAGAACATTACCCCGAAGACGGCAATGCCGATGGCCACGCAGATATAGAGGATCGTCATGTGAAGATCGTAAACCCGCTGACTGACGTCGGTGACCCCGGCCGTCATGTTGAACCGCATCGAATCCGTTTCGGCAGCCACCGACCCAGCCAAAACAGCCGTCGGTAACCCGCAGAGCCATTTGCGTATTTTCACCGCAATCCCTCCTCATCCAACGTCCTCAACGAACGAAAGCGCAGCACACAATGAGCGGTTTGCCTGCCCGTCTGGACGGCAAACTTATGCCAAGAGAATTAACACTTTATTTACATTCAACTTAGGACAAAAAGGAAAAGAACAGCAAAAAATTGTCAGAAAAAAAATCAGCCGTCAGCAGGCCGACGGCCAGCAGGCGATCGGCAATGGATGCGGGGGAAATAGCGGAAGGTATGACCCGATACGGTGATTACAACCGAAAATGAACCAAAACCGGCGTCATGCGATATTTCAGGCTAGGCACTTTCGCCAGCCATCGTTGCCAGGGCCGCCAACGCGGACAGGCGTGATCCAACGGACTATGGCTGCCGATCAGTTCCGCCCAAGGCAGCCAACTCAGAATTTGGCGCACCGGATCTTTGTAGCCATGCTGATACGTCGCCGATCCCATTCGGGCCGCCAACCCCGAGCCACAGCGGTCTCCGGCCACGACCAGGCACACTTCAATCTGGCTGAAATGGCAGCCGAGTTGCTGCACGAAGCGAGCCAGTGCCGCATCATCGCATTGCAGCAGGGCCTGATCACACAGCAGCAGGACCGGCGCCTTGCCCATCACCGGCAACGATTTCAGCCAGGACAAATCCGTGACCGAACCCGGGCGCATGGTGTAGCGCTCGCTGCGGTGAAACAGCCGTTCACGCCAGAGTAAGTTTTCATCGGTGTCGAGTTCAAACCAGCGGCAGCGGCCGTTATCGAGGCGGTAAAACCGGGTATCAAGCCCGGCGCCAACGTTGATGATCCAGCCATTGGGATGTCGGCGCAAAAACTGCTGTACCAGGCGATCACACTGCAACGTCAGAGTGGCATGTAATAACTGGCGGGCGGGCACATTGCCGGTCAGGCAATCTGCTTTGAAATGGCATTGGTTACAGGCTGCTGCGGCGACGGGATCGTAGATCAGACCCTCATCTTCCAGGCTTTCACGACTACGAAGCCAGAGCGGTTGCAACAACGCTGTCGGGATGTGGTAGCGGGAAGTTTTGGTCATTGTCATCTCCATCTGATCATGAATGGATGATAATGACTATCATTAACTTTTGTAAAGCCCCCTGAGACAAAAAATCGCCAGGTTTCGGGCCTGACGATTTCAAAGCGAGCACTCTGCCGGGGCAGCCCGGGACGGATTACATCCAGTCGGTGTTACGGATCACCCCGACCGCAATGCCCTCAATGGTCAATTGCTGTTGGTTAAGATCGACCACAATCGGTGCAAAGGCTTCATTTTCGGCATGCAGGAACACCTGAGACCCTTTGCGTTCCAGACGCTTCACGGTCACGTCATCTTCAACCCGCGCCACAACCACCTGGCCGTTGCGGACATCCTGGGTTTTATGTACGGCGAGCAGGTCCCCATCCATAATCCCAATGTCTTTCATACTCATCCCGTTGACCCGCAGCAGGAAATCGGCGCGCGGTTTAAACAGGGCCGGGTCGACCTCATAATGGGTTTCCACATGCTCCTGCGCCAGGATCGGCTCACCGGCCGCAACCTGGCCAATCAGGGGCAGCCCTTGCTCCGATTGATCATCGTGCAGGCCCAGAACCCGGATCCCACGGGACGCCCCGGGGATAATTTCGATCACTTCTTTACGGGCCAGCGCCTTGAGATGCTCTTCGGCAGCGTTGGCCGAGCGGAAGCCCAGTTCACGGGCAATCTCAGCGCGTGTTGGCGGCATTCCGGACTCTTCAATCCTGGCTTTGATCAAATCAAAGACTTCTTGTTGGCGCGGCGTTAACGGCTTCATGGCTCAATCCTGTCTTTTTATACAGTTCACTGTGAGTATATCCAGTGTTAACAAAGTTGAAAAGACAATTGTTTACGAAAAGAGCAATTTTCCCGGCAGGCGTTTCCCAATCTGGTCCAGCCTCTGGGTTTTGTGTCACGAACGCGTCGCCTTCTTCCCCGAAATCCCCGTTACCCCTTACCTTCACCACAGAGAAACAATGAGTTAGCACAAAATTTCCTGAAATCAGATCTTTCACCGTCAAGATGTCGCATTTCAGCGTAAAATAACCGGCATTTTCTGCTATCCTTGCCACGCATTAGGATTTCGAGGCTAGTAAATATATGTCAAGTTGGCAGAAAGTTTATCGAAAATTGTTGAATTTGCCGCTTTCTCTGTTGGTTAAAACCCATTCCATACCATCAGACCCGGTCGCGGATCTGGCTCTGGATTTATCGCGTCCCATTATCTATATCCTGCCGTTCCGCTCGAACACGGATTTAATGACCCTGCGCAGCAGTGCCCTGGCGCTGGGCCTGCCTGATCCCCTGTCCCCGCTGGAGCTGGGCGGACAGTTGTTTGATCGCTATGTCTATGTCGCAGACGGGCCGAGCGTGTTCGGCTCGGACGGCGAGCTGCCCCAGGCATCGCTGGCGCTGTTCACCGCCCTGCTCGAGCAGCACAAGCAAGACACCGAGCTGGATGTCCAGGTGGTACCGGCCGCAATCCTCTGGGGCCGCAAACCGGGCCGGGAAGAGAGCCAGAAGCCGATCCTGCGCCCGCTCAACGGCCCGGAGAAATTTGTCGCCGTGCTGGGCAGCGGCCGCGACTGTATGGTGCGCCTGAGCACCCCGGTTTCGCTGCGCTACATGGCTGACCGCCATGGCACCGATGATTCCATCGCCCACAAGCTGGCCCGGGTTGCCCGGATCCATTTTTCCCGTCAGCAGCTGGCCGCATCCGGGCCGAAACTGCCGGACCGCCATGCACTGTTCAAACGGCTGCTGGCTTCCAAAGCGATTGAAAAAGTGGTCGCCGAAGAAGCCCAAAGCCGGGATGTCCCGACCGAAAAAGTCCGCAAAGAAGCCGTCGACATGATGGAAGAGATCGCTGCCGATTTCTCCTATTCGCTGATCAAGCGCGGCGATCGCTTTCTGGGCTGGCTGTGGAACAAGCTCTACCAGGGCCTGAATGTCCACAATGCCCAGCGGGTGCGCCAGTTGGCGCAGGACGGCCATGAAATCGTCTATGTGCCTTGCCACCGCAGCCATATGGACTACCTGCTGCTGTCGTACGTGCTGTATCGCGAAGGGATGGTGCCGCCGCACATTGCCGCCGGGATCAACCTCAACTTCTTCCCGGCCGGACCGATTTTCCGCCGCGGCGGGGCGTTCTTTATCCGTCGTAGCTTCAAGGGCAACCGCCTGTACTCCACGGTCTTTCGCGAGTACCTGGCAGAGCTGTTCGCCAAAGGCTATTCGGTCGAATACTTCAGTGAAGGCGGCCGCTCCCGCACCGGCCGTCTGCTGCCGGCCAAAACCGGGATGCTGTCGATGACGATCCAGGCCATGCTGCGCGGGCTGAACCGCCCGGTCACCCTGGTGCCGGTGTATATCGGTTACGAGCACGTGATGGAAGTCGGCACCTACGCCAAAGAGCTGCGCGGCAAGCGGAAAGAGAAAGAAAATGTCGGCCAGGTGCTGCGGACCCTGCGCAAGCTGCGCAATCTGGGTCAGGGCTACGTGAACTTCGGCGAGCCGATCCCGCTGAACAGCTACCTCAACGAGCAGGTGCCGACCTGGCATCAGGACATTGATCCGATTGAGCCGCAGCGCCCGCAATGGCTGAATCCGGTGGTCAATGATCTGGCCAACAAGATGATGACCCACATCAACGATGCCGCGGCAACCAATGCCCTGACCCTGTGCGCCCTGGCCCTGCTGGCCTCCCGCCAGCGCGCCCTGAGCCGGGAAGAGTTGGAGCAGCAGATCGACTGTTACCTGCAGTTGCTGCGCAACGTGCCGTATTCCTCGCAGTGTACGATTCCGACCGACGACGCCGCGGCGCTAGTTGAACATGCCCTGAGCATGGATAAGTTTCTGGTTGAGCGCGACAGCCTGGGCGATATCGTGTCACTGGATCGCCAGCAGTCGATCCTGATGACCTATTACCGCAATAACATCATCCACCTGTTTGCGCTGCCGTCGCTGATCGCCCACATCGTGGTCCAGCACCAGCAGCTGTCCGTCGAGGCTATCCGGGAGCAGGTCGAGCGGCTTTACCCGTTCCTCAAGGCCGAGCTGTTCCTGCGCTATACCAAGGCCGAGCTGGGTGAGGTCATCGAAGGGCACATTGACGAGCTGGTCCGCCAGCGGCTGATCCTGCGCGACGGCGAAACCGTGGCCCTCAACAGCGCCCGGATCGGCCCGCTGCAACTGCTGGCCCGCACCATCACCGAAACGCTGCAACGCTATGCCATTGCCCTGACCCTGCTGCGCTCTGAACCGCAGCTGATGAAGAGCGATCTGGAGCAGCAGAGCCAGATGATGGCCCAGCGATTGAGCCGGCTGCACGGCATCAATGCGCCGGAGTTCTTTGATAAGGGCGTGTTCGCAACGCTGGTCAAAACCCTGCGCAGCGAAGGCTATCTGAACGAAGATTGCCATGCCGTCTCGCGCCCGGTCGAAACCCTGGCCGATCAGCTGGCCGCGCTGGTTTCCCCGGAGGTCAAACTGACCATTCAGGCCGTGATGAGCCGGGAGGAGAAAGTCGAAGAAGTGACGCCGGAGACTTAAGACGCGCAGTTGCTTTTCACTTCAGAAATATTGAGCTGGCCTTCGGGCCAGCTTTTTTGTATCTCGCAACCCATCCGGCGTTCAGGTGTTTGAGCTTTGGGGACACGGCCGCCTAAAAGCCCTGCCCGCGCGTCCCCTCGCCCACAACACAACACAAACGGGTTGCTGACATGGTCATCATGATCACGGCGGCCACAAAAAAAGCGCCGAACGGCGCTTTTTTCAAAGGATGTCAAAAAGATATACCGTTCAGCTCAAAGCGATACTCACCGCCATCCCCAACCACACCAGCATGCCGAAGTAGTTGTTATTCAGAAAGGCTTTGAAACAAGGCTCACGCTCGCGGCCGCGGATCAGCATCTGCTGATAGACAAACAGCGCGGATGCCAGCAGCAGGAACCAGAAATAGATCGGGTGCAGTTGTTGCAAGGACCCGGCAACAATCAGCAGCAGGACCGTCCCCAGCTGCAACAGGCCGACAATCATCTTGTCAAACCGGCCAAACAGGATCGCCGTCGACTTGATGCCGATTTTCAAATCATCATCTCGATCGACCATCGCATACTGGGTATCATAAGCCACGGTCCAAAGAATATTAGCGACAAACAACAGCCAGGCCGTTTCCGGCAGCGCACCGGCCTGCGCCGCATAGGCCATCGGGATCGACCAGCCAAATGCCATCCCCAGTACCAGTTGCGGCAGGTGGGTGTAGCGCTTCATAAACGGGTAAGCGGCAGCGAGCAGCAAACCAATCACCGACAGCTGGATCGTCAGAGGGTTCATGGTCAGCACCAGCAAAAAGGACGCCACCACCAGCAACCCAAACAGACCTAACGCTTCGCGCTCAGATACCTTCCCCGACGGCATCGGCCGCTGCGCCGTGCGCTTTACGTGGCCGTCAAAATGACGGTCGG
This sequence comes from Photobacterium sp. MCCC 1A19761, assembly GCF_037389125.1. Classification (NCBI taxonomy): domain Bacteria; kingdom Pseudomonadati; phylum Pseudomonadota; class Gammaproteobacteria; order Vibrionales; family Vibrionaceae; genus Photobacterium; species Photobacterium sp. MCCC 1A19761. The sequence continues at coordinate 94,795 of NZ_JAZGTF010000009.1, read as the reverse complement.
CATAATCGTTGATGACACATCCGGCCGCCCGCATCAGGAATACCCCCAGAACAAAGACCACCAGCACCCGCGGATCCGGCCAGCCGTCTGCGGCCAGGAACAATGCCCATAAGGTCGGCCATAACAGCAGCAAGCTCCCAATCGGGCGGTCAAATCGCGCGAGTTGCCAAAAGGCTTTAGCTTTGCTTAATTCCAACTTTGCGTCTCCTTTGCATAGATCGGGGCCTGTTCAAGAAACAATTCAGCAACCAACATCGGCTTGTCGTTCACCCACAACCGGGAGCGGCGTGCCCACAGAGAATGGGCCGCTTCACGAATATGGGCCACCATCAGCGCATCGCGGCGGGCACTGCGGTCGGTAAAGACCCGAAAGCCCAGCGGCATTTCGCCCAACTGCTCCAGATCCTGCTCCTGACCGGTCAGGGTGGTCTGCGGGATCAGCGTCCGGGCAAACACCCAAGGCACCCCATCGCCTTTGAGCACCACCTTGCGCAGCAGGCAATCGGCCTCGCCGAGCAAGGCCCGCTCATCGGCCTGCAACAGGTGATTGCCAATGACACGCTGCTCCAACAGCGTCACGGTGAAATGCTCGCAATAGCGCTGAAAACGTCGCGACAGCGAATCGGGTTCAAGCAACCAGGGCCCGAACGCTGTGTCTTCCACGGCAATGTCCTGCGGGCACTGCCACTGGGCACCATCCAGCAAAGGTTTGTACAACTGCTTGAATTTCGACATCTTTCTAATAAAAACCCGACCACGTCGCCTGCAAGGGCTTGGTAGAGCTCTGTTAATTGATTACCATAAGGAAACACTATTGTAGCAAGCCGTAACGGGTACGAATATCGTTACGATCGAAAGAACGCAATTCACCGCCGACCAACGGTGGTCAATCCGGAATGAGTGTCATAATGAGATCACTATTTTTTGCCCTGGCCCTGTGTACAACTGTGCTGACGGTGCCTTTTCAGGTCATGGCTGACGAGGCCGGCCCGGCTGCACCGCAATATACTTACTACACCCTGGAGCCGGACATCACGACCAACTATGTCACCCAAGGCAAAAAACTGGGTTACCTGCGCCTCCAGGTTGACCTGATGGTGGCCGACCCGTCCCTGATCAAAGACGTTGAGCACCACGCCCCGCTGATCCGCGATGCCATTATCAACATCATCGGTGAGCAGCCGGAAGCCCGGATCAAATCACTGGCCGGACGGGAGGAAATCCGCCAGGCGTGCCTGCACAAAGTGAACGAACTGTTGATCATGGAAACCCGCCAGCGCATTCTCACCGAGTTACTGTTTACCAAATACCTGTACCAGTAACGGGCCCTTGGGCATAAAAGAAAAAGGCGCTCATTTTGAGCGCCTTTTTCATGCTAATTCAGCTCAGGCCGCAGCCGAGCGGGCCAGCTGCTTTGCGGCGATATAGCCCGCCACTGCCTGCTGCTGTGCCGCGCTGAGATAAAGACCCAGTTTGCTGCGACGCCACAGGGCATCCTCGGCATCCTGAACAAACTCATGCTTCATCAGGTAATCCAGCTCCAGGGCATAGAAACCTTCCCCGAAGTGCTCGCCCATCTCAGCTTCTTCACGAATCCCTTCCAGCAGAGTCAGGGCACGGGTCCCGTAGTTGGTCGCCATGCGCTCTGCGGTAAAGCGGGACAGCCACGGGCACTGCTGCTGAAGCTGCGTTGCCAGCTGTTGGCCGTCGAAGTGTGCTTCGCCGCCCGGCAGGAACGCATCCGCCGTCCAGGCCGGTCCCATTTGCGGGAAGAACGGCGCCAGCTTGGTCATCGCCGCTTCCGCCAGCTTACGGTACGTGGTTAGCTTGCCGCCGAAAATAGACAGCAACGGCGGCTGGTTGCCGGTCTGCTCCAGCTCCAGGGTATAGTCGCGGGTGATTGCCTGCGGCGAGTCCGACTCATCATCACACAGCGGACGCACCCCACTATAGGTCCACACCACATCTTCACGGGCCATCTTGCGGGTAAAGTGGTTGTTGTAAACCTTCAGCAAATAGTCAATTTCACTGTCGTCGATCGCCACGTCGCGCGGATCGCCCTTGTACTCAACATCCGTGGTGCCGATGATCGAGAAGCGGTCCAGGTACGGGATCACAAACACAATCCGGCTGTCTTCGTTTTGCAGAATATAGGCCTGCGGCTCGTCATGGGCACGCGGCACCACAATGTGGGAGCCTTTGATCAGACGGATGTTGCGCGGGGACTGGGTCGCCAGGCTTTGATCATAAAACGCTTTCACCCAAGGACCGGCCGCATTCACCAGCGCACGGGCCCGGCGCTCAAACGTCTCGCCGGTGATCGTATCCCGCACGGTGACCTGCCACAGCTCACCGTCCTGCTCAGCTTTTTCCACTTTGCAGCGGTTACGCACTTCGCCACCGCGAGCCGCGACTTCCATGGCATTTAAAATCACCAAACGCGCATCATCGACCCAGCAATCTGAGTATTCGAAACCTTTGGTGATTTCCGGCACCAGCACCGAGTCAGCGCCAAACTTCAATCCCTGGCTTGCCGGCAACGTGGTGCGCTTGCCCAGGTGGTCGTACAGAAACAGGCCGGCGCGGATCATCCAGGCCGGGCGCAGATGCGGACGGTGCGGCAGACGAAAGCGCATCGGACGGGCAATATGAGGGATCTTGCGCAGCAGCACTTCCCGCTCTGCCAGGGCTTCCCCGACCAAACGGAACTCATAGTGCTCCAGGTAACGCAAGCCGCCGTGGATCAACTTCGAGCTGGCCGATGAGGTCGCCGAGGCAAAGTCGCTGGCTTCAAACAACCCGACTTTCAGGCCGCGACCGGCTGCATCGGCAGCAATCCCGGCACCGTTAATCCCACCGCCGACTACAATCAAATCCAGAATTTCAGATGTCGCAACCTTCATATCCCCACCTCAATCGAAAATAAAAATTTCAAAAACGCCCAAAAATGCTCGATTGCGAGCATAATAGATCATGTGTTGACGAAGATCATCATTTATATTTTCGGTTTGTTACATAAGTATGAGACAGGTAACAAGAATAGAAAAAAAACGGGCTGCCTTTTTTGAGGCAGCCCGTGAGGGGTCCGTGGTCGGGGGAAAGCGGCGGCTCAGTTGATGATTTCGAGGTGGATCTCGTTCTCAACCAGGCGCTTATTGAGCTCTTCCGGCGGTTGCTGATCAGTAAACAGCATATCGATCTGACTGATGTCTCCCAGATTAACCATGGCGTTGCGGCCAAACTTGGTATGATCCACCCCCAGCATCACACAGCGGCTGTTCTCAATAATCGCCTGCTTCACCCGCACTTCATGGTAATCGAAGTCCAGCAGCGAGCCGTCGAGGTCAATACCGCTGATCCCCATGATGCCGAAATCGAGCCGGAACTGAGAAATAAAGTCCAGCGTGGCTTCACCGACAATCCCGCCATCACGGTTGCGCACTTCCCCGCCGGCCAGGATCACCCGAAAATCATCCTTGCCGGTCAGAATACTGGCAACATTGAGGTTGTTGGTCACGATCCGCAGATCATGATGGTTGAGCAGCGCGCGTGCCACCGCCTCAGGCGTGGTCCCGATATCAATGAACAACGTCGCCCCGTCCGGAATATGCCGGACCATCGCCTGGGCAATTCGGTCTTTCTCCGCCAACTGCATGACCTTCCGAGTGCTGTATGAGGTATTGACCGAGCTGGACGGGATGGTGGCGCCACCATGATGACGACGAATTTTGTTATCTGCCGCCAGCTCATTGAGGTCACGACGGATCGTTTGCGGGCTCACGTTAAAACGCTCTACCAGATCGTCAGTGCTGACGTATCCCTGGGTTTTAACGAGATCGATGATTTCCTGATGACGTTTGCTTTGCTTCACTGCTCACGCGGCTCCTAGTTGCAACAAGGCTCCGCGAATGCGAAGCCTTGTCATATTACCTAGTGCGTTGCCAAGATGCCAATGATGGCGATCTCAATCACGCATTTTGCCCGGCCTGAGCTTGCGCAACTTCCTGATGCAGCTTGCTCTCGCCAATCAGGGCCAGAGTCAGGAAGAAGATGGCCAGACCACAAGACGCTGTCAGCACCATGAAGCCGCCGTCCCAGCCGAAGTGATCCACGGTGTAACCCAGAACCGCATTCGCCGCGACTGCGCCGCCCAGGTAACCGAACAGACCGGTCAGACCTGCAGCCGTCCCTGCCGCTTTCTTCGGTGCCAGCTCCAGTGCGTACAGACCAATCAGCATTACCGGACCATAGATCAGGAAGCCGATTGCAACCAGTGCCATCATATCAACCGCCGGGTTGCCCGGTGGGTTGAACCAGTACACCAGGACTGCGATGGTGACCAGCGCCATGAACAGGATACCCGCCGGGGCACGACGGCCCTTGAAGAATTTATCCGACATCCAGCCACACAGCAGAGTTCCCGGGATCCCGGCCCACTCGTACAGGAAGTAAGCCCAGGAAGACTTATCCACGGTAAAGTGCTTCACTTCGTTCAGGTATACCGGCGCCCAGTCCAGTACCCCGTAGCGGATCAGGTAGACGAAGGCATTAGCCACCGCGATAAACCACAGCAGCTTGTTGTTGAAGACATACTTGAAGAAGATTTCCTTCGCCGTCATCTCCTGCTCATGCGACTTGTCGTAGCTGTCCGGGTAATCATTGTTGTGCTCTTCAATCGACGGCAGGCCGCATGACTGCGGGGTGTCCCGCATCACCAGCAGGGTAAATACCGCCACCAGCAGAGCAAAGAATGCCGGCACGTAGAATGCTGCACGCCAGTCATCATTGAACGCCCACAGACCCAACAGGAACAACGGACCGATCAAGCCGCCACCCACGTTGTGGGCCACGTTCCAGATCGACACAATCTCGCCACGCTCCTTGCGCGACCACCAGTGCACCATGGTGCGGCCACAAGCCGGCCAGCCCATGCCCTGGAACCAACCGTTCAGGAACAGCAGGATAAACATGGCCGCAATACTGCCGGTTGCCCACGGCATAAAGCCAAAGCACAGCATCACCAGGGCCGACATTGTCAAACCGGCGGCCAGGAAATATCTCGGGTTGGAGCGGTCCGAAACGTTCCCCATCAGGAACTTCGACAAACCATAAGCGATCGATACCGCAGCCAGGGCCACACCCAGATCACCGCGGCTGTAGCCGTATTCTTCAATCAGGTGCGGCATCGCCAGACTGAAGTTCTTGCGCACCAGGTAATACCCGGCGTAGCCAAAGAAAATACCGAAAAAGAGCTGCCAGCGCAGGCGCTTATACACAGGATCGATCTGACTGTCCGGTAGCCGATCCGTATGCATGGCGGGTTTGAAAATGCCAAACATAAAAGTTTCCTTAAAAGTTGTCGTTCTGTTAGCGATGGTTTGCGTAAACGCAAAAAAATGATGAGCGAAAATACTCAAAGATACTCACAATGTGCAAATTATTGCTCGAAAGAAGATAATAAAATGTGAAAGGAATCAAAAACGAAGATTAATTATTAACAGATAGAGTATTAACTCTATCTTTTTTGTAAATAATAAGACGTGAGCTTACAGATCAACAGGTTCAGTGAACATGGCGGGAAAAAGAAGGATGGAGCCGGTTCGCGCGCGCCTCTTCGGGCAGCGGATGTGTCGGGTCTCGGCTCCATTCGGATCGCCACCCGGCCGGTTCAGCCGGGCAGCATTCGCCGCTCCTGGCCCAACCTAGCCCCGGGCCGGACGACGCAGCTTCCCGTCGACCAGCGCGATCGCGCAGCCGCTGAGTAACCCGAACAAATGGGCCATATTGGCAATCGACATCCCCATCGGCTGAGCAAAACCAATCACCAGCCACGCCAACATGAAGATGACGTAAGGTTTGGGGATCACCAGACCGCGCTCCGGCGCCAGCCATCCCATCCACCACAAATACCCCAGCAAGGCATACACCACGCCGGAAAGCCCCCCGAAACCCGGGCCGTAAAACCAGAATTGGGCGAATCCGGAAATCAGGGCCGAAAGCAGAAAGACCTGCAACAGCTTAGCGCTGCCGCTGTGACGCTCCAACTGACCGCCCAGCAACCACCACCACAGGCAGTTAAACAGGATATGCAAGGTCGAGAAATGGATCAGCGCATGGGAGAAAAAGCGCCAGAGCTGCCACTCATCGCCCTGCATCAGCGGAAAATGCAGCCAGCGAAACACCGGTTGCTCGAACCCGAACAGCCACAAACCGTAAATCCCCATCGCAGCAATCATCACCGCCAGGGTAAACGGCCCGGCCCGGGCGCGGATGATCGCCAGCAGATCCGGACTATGGTAGGAAAACTTAGCCGTGCGGGACTCAGCCATCGCCCACGAGGCAGCCTGATATTTGCTATCGTCGGGATTGGCCAGAAACAAACTCAGTTCAGCCTCGGCTTCCACCAGGTACTGGCTGTCTTCCAGCCAGATCGCAAACCGCCCTTCCGGCTCCGGCGCCAGACTCATGGGGATCCCCCGTGACGCCATATAGTCAATAAATGCCTGCGCCAGGCGGGGGTTGTTTAATCCGGCTAACCGATGCATCTGAGTCTCCGTTAGGATGATACCTGCTGGTGACAAGGATACGCCTGTCGACGCCAGGCTTCAAACCCGCCATCCAGGCTGTAAACCGTCTCATAGCCCTGGTTAATCAAATACTGGGCCGCGCCCTGGCTGCTGATGCCGTGGTAGCACATCACAATCACCGGCTGTTCGAAATCGACCTGATCCATAAACGCGACCATGGTCTCGTTGGTCAGGTGAAACGCCGATTCCGGGTGTGCCAGGCCAAACGACTGCGGATCGCGGATGTCGGCCAGGATGGCCCCGGCGTCCGGTTGCTGCAGCAGCTCAAACGCCTGCTCTACGGATATATGCTCGAACTGATCCATTCATTGCCTCACTAAATGACTGCTGGCCTTGCCAGCATTAGGGTTATTGAGTTGCCGATCCCGCCGAGGATCCGCTCCGGGCCAAAACTGTGATGATCCTCCGTTCGGGGATCCCCGGAGCGACGGTCCAAGGCCGTCAGCGCAGGGCGTCATTGTACCCCACAAAGTTACTCACAACCTCGTACAGATAGTAGGGCTTTGCGTTGACCACTTCCGGTCATACTAAGACAGGCCATACAAGGGTTGAAGGTCCCTCGCCAGACGTCCGTGGCCACAAGTCGAACAAATAATCACCAGCTGTGGAAAAACCTGTGAATAGCGTTGATAATGTGTTTCGCCACAAGAGGATCCACTATATGTAGATCGGATCCGATCATAATCTGTGGATAAGTTTGTCTTGCATCCTGATTTCAGGCCATAAATGTGACCTGCTCCTCAGAAAACAAGCACAAAAAAACCGGCGCTTGGCCGGTTTCTTGTGCGAATCATTGTGGATAGTTTCCGAGGATCCTCAGAGACTGTCACCCACCGCTTCTTTGAGCTTTTTCATCGCATTTTTTTCGAGCTGACGGATCCTTTCCGCAGACACCCCGTAATGCTCAGCCAGCTCCTGCAGTGTTGCTTTCTGCTCATTCAGCCAGCGAGAGCGGACAATGTGCTGACTGCGCTCATCCAGGCCGGCCAACGCCAGTGACAGGCGATTAGTGGCATGGCTTTCCCAGTTATTCTCTTCATAACTCAGGGCTACATCAGATGATTTGTCTTCCAGGAAATAAACCGGAGCGCTGAAGCCGCTGTCGCGATCATCATCATCGACCGGGCTTTCAAAGGTCGGATCCTGCGCCGCCAGACGGGATTCCATCTCGCGGACCTCGCTGGCATCGACCCCAAGCTGCTCGGCAACCATGTTGACTTCGTCGTTATTGAACCAGCCCAGGCGCTTTTTCGCCTTACGCAGGTTGAAGAACAGTTTGCGCTGCGCCTTGGTGGTGGCGACTTTGACAATACGCCAGTTGCGCAGCACATACTCATGAATTTCAGCTTTGATCCAGTGGACCGCAAACGACACCAGACGCACGCCGACTTCCGGGTTAAACCGCTTCACCGCCTTCATCAGGCCGATGTTGCCTTCCTGAACCAGATCCGCCATCGGCAGACCATAGCCGGAATACCCGCGTGCCACGTGCACTACGAATCGCAGGTGGGACATGACCAGCGACTTTGCCGCATCAATATCGCCCTCGTAATGCAGGCGCTCCGCCAGCTCACGTTCCTGCTCCGCCGACAGCATCGGGTAGCTGTTGACACTCTGAACATAGCTGTCCAGGCTGTCTGTAGAAACTAACGCCAATGAAGTCATTTCTTGTGCCATTCAACAAACCTCGTGTGTTTTGTGTACTGATGGAACATCGTCATAGCCTGCAATGATGCCCGCAAAAGGGCCAACATTGCAAGCCGTCATATAAATTCTCGCCACATGACCCATCTGTAGAGTCCGAAAATTTACACAGGTTCAATTTCTTTCAGATGACGTCCGGCCGACAACCGGGCCGCCAGCAGCCCGAGAAATGCCGCCGTCATCAGCAGGATCAGGGTTTCATCCCAACTCAGGCCGACCAGCCGGAACCCGCTGTCGTAGAGCGCAGCCAACTGCGCCACCGCGCCATCTAGCAGTATAGTGACGATTGCGGCCAGCACCCAAGCGGCGATCCCGCCCAGCAGGCCGTACCAGGCCCCGGTATAGAGATACGGGCGCAGAATGAAACTGTCGGTCGCACCTACCAGCTTCATCACCTGGATCTCATCTTTCTGGTTAAGCACCTGCAGGCGCAAGGTATTGCCGACGATCAGGAACACCGCAAACAGCATCAGACCGGAGATCAATGCCGCCAGAGTGATCGCCAGCGACTTGATCGCCGCCAGACGCTGCAGCCAGTCACTGTCGAGCCGAACTTCATCCACCGTCGGCTCGGCACGCAATTTCGCCGCCAGCTGCGCGGCCTGATCACTGCCCTGCCATGCCGCCACCGGGCGGATCACCACCACAGCCGGCAGCGGGTTTTCCTCCAGCAACGTCAGCGCCTCGGCAAACCCGGCCTGCTCCCGAAACTCTGCCAGTCCCTGCTGCGGCGAGATATAGCGCACATTCTCCACTTCCGGCCAGGCAGCCAGTTGCTCGGAAAACTGAGTGGCGGTGCCCGGCGACACCTGCGGCGCCAGATACACCGTCAGCTGCGTCGGATTCTGCCAGGCTTGGGCCACCAGGGTGATATTTTTCGCCAGCAGGTAAAAACTGGCCGGCAGCGTCAGGGCAAACGCCAACACCGCCAGGGTCAGCAGATTGCCCAACGGCCGTCGCATCAGCTCCGACAGCGCCCCGAGGCATTGCATTTTATGGACGGCAAAAAAGCCGGGGTGTTTACGCGCCACGTGCGACCTCCCGTAGGTGCCCCTGGTGCAGATCCAGACGCCGGTAATTGTGGGTGCTGAGCAAGGAGGTATCATGGGTGGCCATCAATACGCTCACTCCCACCCGGTTAAACTCTTCAAACAGCTGCATGACTTGTTGCGACAAGGCTGCGTCCAGGTTCCCGGTCGGCTCGTCGGCCAGCAACAGCCGCGGTTTGTTCACCACCGCACGGGCAATACCCACCCGCTGCTGCTCACCGCCGGAGAGCTGGAGCGGCAGGCAGCGGGCCTTGTCGAGCAGCCCGACTTTATCCAGTGCCGCCGACACCCGGCGCTTGATTTCCGCCTCCGAGGCCAGCTCGACCCGCAGCGGCAGGGCCACATTGTCGTAGACACTGCGGTCCATCAGCAGCTTGTGATCCTGGAAGATAATCCCGATATTGCGGCGCAAGAACGGGATATGCTTGTTTTCAATCCGGGTAATATCGTGGCCATTGAAGAAAATCTGGCCGTCACTCGGCCGCTCAATGGCACAGATCAGTTTCAGCAAGGTACTCTTACCAGCCCCGGAGTGCCCGGTTAAAAACGCCATTTCCGCCGGTTGAAGGTGGAAATCCACTTTTTGCAGGGCCTGGCGCCCGCCTCGATAAGCTTTACTGACCTGCTGAAACCGGATCACGATTTACTCCTCGTCGCTAAAGAGTGCTTCAATAAACTCATTGGCCGCGAATGGACGGAGATCGTCGATCCCCTCGCCGATGCCAATGTAGCGGATCGGGATATTGAACTGATCGGCAATGGCAAAAATCACCCCGCCCTTGGCGGTGCCGTCCAGCTTGGTCAGGGTGATCCCGGTCACCGGTGCCACATCACTGAACAACTTGGCCTGGCTGATCGCATTCTGCCCGGTCCCGGCATCCACCGTCAGCATGATTTCATGCGGCGCCTGCGGGTCGACTTTCTTCATCACCCGCACAATCTTGCGCAGCTCTTCCATCAGATTGCTCTTGTTCTGCAAGCGGCCGGCCGTATCGGCAATCACCACATCGACGTTTTTGGCGCGGGCCGATTCGATCGCATCGAAAATCACCGACGCACTGTCAGCCCCGGTGTGCTGGGCGACCACCGGCACATTATTGCGCTCACCCCACACCTGTAACTGCTCGACTGCCGCCGCACGGAAAGTATCCCCGGCAGCCAGCATGACGGATTTGCCCTGGCTCTGGAACTGCTTGGCCAGCTTGCCAATGGTGGTGGTTTTCCCGACGCCGTTGACCCCGACCATCAGGATCACGTAAGGCTTGCAGGAAGTGTCAATCACCAGCGGCTGCTCGACTTTCGCCAGCATCTCGCCCAGCTCTTCTTTCAGCAAACCATACAGCGCTTCGCCATCTTTCAGGGCCTTGCGATCAGCTTTTTCGGTCAGGTTCTCAATGATCTTGAGTGTGGTATCCATCCCGACATCGGACACTAACAGCTGCTCTTCCAGCTCCTCAAACAAATCATCATCGATCTGCTTGCCGCGGAATAAACCGACAAAGCCGGAACCGATATTAGATTTGGTTTTCTTCAGGCCGCGCATCAGGCGGGCGAAGAAGCCTTCACTTTTCGGCTTTTCCTGCTCGGTGCTCTGAACCGCACTGGCCTCGTCGGCAGGTGCTTCAGTTTCAGGAACCTGCACTTCAGGTGCCTTTGTTTCAGACGCTTTTGTTTCAGAAGCTTGAGCCGACGGCTGTTCGGCTGGAGCAGGCGCGACCTCCGGGCGATCCGCAGCCGCCGCTTCAGCTGAAGCGGTCTCGGCAGCCTCGCGTGGCTCAACCGGGGCTTCCGGCTCAGCGTCCTGCGCGACCTCACGGCTCGTAACAGCCGTTTCCGCCGTCGGCTGTTCCGTGGCTGGCTGCGCCGTCGACGCCTCCTGCGAGGTCAGCGTTGAGGCGTCCGCCGATGATGCTTTCTCTTCCGCCTGGGCGGCTTGTTGCTCGGTTTGCTCGGTTTGTTCTTCAGAACCAAAACCCAGCCACGAAAATAATCCGCGTTTCTTTTTTTCTGCCATTGGCAAATCCTAAAGCTTGATTGGTACAATTTGCAGCTTAAAAACTGCTGTATACTAACATTTTCTCAACGGTCGAATAAATCTATGACGAGACGCAGGCAACAATCCGGGCGAAATCAGCCCGATCACCGCCGGGAAGGGGTCGTAAGGATCATCGGCGGACGCTGGCGCGGACGCAAACTGCCAGTACACGATGTTGAAGGTCTCCGACCAACGACCGACCGGGTCAAAGAAACCGTCTTTAACTGGTTGGCCCCCGATTTGTATCAGGCGAACTGCCTGGATCTGTTTACCGGCAGCGGCAGCCTGAGCTTTGAAGCGCTCTCCCGCGGGGTCGACAGCGTCACCATGCTGGAGCTGGACCGCCAGGCGGCCACGCAACTGGAACAAAATCGCCAGACCCTGGGGGCCGACAATGCCCGTATCCATCAAACCGACAGCCTGGTTTTTCTCGACAAACCGGGCACGCCGTTTGATATCATCTTTATTGATCCGCCATTTCGCAAGCACTTACTGCCTGAGGTGATCCTGCGACTGGAAAATAATGGCTGGCTGGCGCCCCGTGCCATCATCTATATCGAGGCGGAAAAGGAACTGGGCTTACCGGAAACGCCGGCCCATTGGCATTTATACAAGGAAAAAACCGCCGGTCAGGTCAGCTACCGGCTATACGAGAGAGACGCATCATGAAAGCACTAATTTCCCTGGCGAAAGCAGCCATCGGCTTTGTCTGGCTGATTCTGCTCATCAATATTTTCTATCCCTTCCCGGGCGTGGCCGCGATGGCCCTGTACATCATGACCGGCTTCCTGCTGATGATGCACGGCCTGCAAATGCTGATTTTCCTCGGCGCCTTCGGCGACAAGATCTCCATGAGCCGCTGGGAGAAATGGTCGATCCTGATCTTCGGCATCTTCGCGCTGCTGGATATCCGTCGCAAGCACATGATGTAAACCAACGCGAGGCCCCACCGGCCTCGCGCTGTCTCTGGCCCGCCGACTAGACACCCAACTGGAAGAATTTGCGGATCCCGTCCAGGAACATCTGGGTTGAGATCATAATCAGCAACAGCCCCATCAGGCGCTCCACCGCTTTCAGGCCCCTTTCGCCCAACAGACGATTAAACACCTCATAAAACATCAAAATCACAAAGGTTGCTCCCCAGGCCAGGCACACGGCAGCCACCCAGTCCCACATCCGGCCCGGCTCCTGATTCGACAACAGCAACAGTGACGCCAGCACCGACGGTCCGGCAATCATGGGGATCGCCATCGGCACAATAAAAGGCTCCTCACCGGCCGCCAGACCGGTCACCCCACCCGGGGTCGGGAAAATCATCCGGATCGCAATCAGAAACAAGATGATGCCGCCCGAGATACTGACGGTTTCCGTGGACACATGGAGGAAGTTCAACATTTGCTGACCGCCGAACAAGAACGCCAACAGGATCACCAGTGCAATACATAACTCCCGGATCATGATAATCCGACGTCGTTTCGGTTCAATATGGCGCAGGATCGACAGCATCACCGGCAAATTGCCGAGCGGGTCCATGATCAGAAACAGCATGACCGCTGCAGAGATAATTTCCACAGAGTAGACCTCAAAAAGAGAAAATATTCAGAAGATTAGAGATAGTGAGCAGCATCGACCAGACAATCGAGCGGCGGCAGGAGAGTATAACAACTGAGCACCCGGGTGGCGACTTTTTTACCACCCGGAGCACGACGGCAGGCGTGATCCCCGCGCGGTCAGTGGCTGCACATCATGGCCGGGTTAGCCACAATAGTATCGCCTTCGCGCACCACTTTGCCGCGTTCAAGGAAAAACACCAGTAATGCTTCTAAGGTCAGGTCTTGCAGGCTGCAGGTATGAAACCGGGCGTGCTCGCCATAACTCGCCACAATGGCCTGCTGCAGAGACTGCTTGGTATACGGCGTTTCTGCCGCCAGCAACAGGTTCAGTACCGTATGGGCATGGATTGAATTCATCGTTGTCCTCATCTGAGCGTTTCACAGGAACACCGATTAAATCACACCCGTTCGCAACGGCGTTGACCCAGCGCAACAAACAGGCATTTCAAAACTATGTTTGATAGATCATCAAAGACATGTTTGATAAGTCAAAGCCATGTTGAATATTTCGATAAGTAGTTATTCTACAATCAAAATTCTAGCGCAGTTATCGAACATTTTAACAAGCTAGAATGAGCAGTTATTTACTACGATTGGTATCATACGGGTCGCTCAGGGCTGCGCTTCCCCGCACTGCCAGCAGATCTCAAAAGCGCCGCTGTTCAGCTCCCCGCACTTCGGACAACACCATTCGCGCTCCCCGGCAGATTCATACGCCTTCAATAGCACCCGCGCCCGCTCGGCCTGCGCAGCCGGAACCCACAGACTCACCTGGAGGACATCCGCGGGCAACTCTCCTGCGGCAGCTGCAAGATTTTCCCCGCTGAGCGCGACCTCGATCTGCGCATGTTCCAGCATGCCTCTGAGACTATGGGCTTCCAGGCTGTTGGCTGCCTGATACACCCGGATCCAGGATGCCACCATGATCGCTCCTTCACATCGGCCTGCCATCGCGGGCCGATCGGCCCTTGAAACGCCCCCGTGAGCGGGCGCTCGCTACACCAGTAATGTTGCCGTAAACAAGGCCTGCGCCAGGTAATAGCTGGTCATGATCACGGCGGTAGAGGCACGGAAGGGGCCCCGAAACCGATCCACAGCCAGCACCGTGTCCGAAATCATAAAGACCAGCGCGCCGATCAGCGCCAGCAACCCCGCAGTCGAACCGGCCGTCAGCCAGAACTCCCCGGCTGCCCAGGTCATTTGCACAATCATCGCAATATAGGCCATGACCGGCATCGCCATAGCCCCTAATGCCGGCAGGAGGAGTAAAAAGACAATGATCCCGCCGCCCACCAGCATGGCCGGTAACCACCAGACCATCGGGCCATCAATCTGACTCCAGAATGCCACCGAATAAGCGGTATGGGCGAGCAAAAAGCTGGCCAGCCCCTGGATAAACCGATCTTTGGGCAACATGAGAAACACATCCCCGACCGTCGACAGCAACAAGCCGATAAAAATCGCCTGCCGGTAGACCGAGTCGAGCCCGGATTGCCAGGCCAGGATCAGCAACAGCACCATCGTCAGCGGCTTGAACACATAGTACTGCCATTTCGGGCCATGATAGGCCGCCGTCATATGTAAAAGTGCAGAGAAGGAGATGGCTAACCAAACCCACATAACATCACCGAAATCATTATAGTTATAAGCAGGGACAGTTTAGGAACCCAATTCGGATTGTCTAGCAGCGAACCGTCAGAACTAGACCCCGCTTATAAAATCACGCACGACGTATTTGCCCATCGCAGTAAATCTGCTAACCGAAAAAACTGGCACCGCCTCATCGGCCAGCCCGCAGCTCGAAACAAATCGCACCGCAAGAAGAAAAAGCAAACGTTTACCACCATCACTAGCGCCGAATAACATTCACAACAATTCAATGAGACATCCAGCCCCCACCACAGTGAGGTAAACGGCCAGAAAAACCAGAAGGATAAAAAATAAATTAAGGTTGATTATCAATAAGATAAAACCAAATCAAGTCAATTAACGATGGTTTCAAGTCATAGCAACCAACCTGAACAACAATCGCGAGTTATCAGAAGAAAATTTGCTTATATGACAAAAATTCGCATATTCATGCAATAAATCTGTTCCAACACGATCAAATCGCCATCAAGTAAGATTTAAAACAAAAATAAAAACGCACGTTTTACCAGATGAAGCCAGACTACGACAAAAATGACAATAACATAAAATAAACAAACAGGATTCAGATTAACAACCAACATAAATTAATTAAAATCAATAGTTTATGATAGAACAATTTAATTGAAACACTTACCACCTAAAATAAACCCCATCAAAAACAAACAAAAACTCTCGATAAAACCTGCAAAACATCACCATTAAATTTATTTTTATAACAAAAAACAGGATGAGATTGATCAAACTCCGAATAAAGTGTTAGTATGTCGAACATATAATCAACAGCAGCAGAGTGGGGATCTTTCTTATGTTTACATCTTCTCAGAAACAAGGACTTGTGATGATTGCAGTCATTGTGGGCTTAATGACGCTGCCTGTGATCTACTAAATCACGACAGAATTCGCCGAAAAAGGTGCCTCAGGGCACCTTTTTCATTTTCAGGCAGGGTGAAACGACAGCCACGCTACGGGGCTGTCGTCGGACACGGCTCACGGCCGTTGACTGGTCGGGTAAGAATCGCCGGGCCGATCAGGGCAGCAGCCGGATATGGTGCCAGTTTTCTGAATAAAACCACACGGCCAGCGCCGTAAAGCCCAACACGACCAGCGCGGCTACGGTCCAGACAAAACGGCCACTGCGTGGCGTCAGTTCCGACTCACACGCCTTGCAAGCGGCCAGAAACCCGGCTTTGTCATCCAGCTGATAGCCATCTTCGTGAACAATTTTATTGCGCACCGTGGCCACAAAACGCAATGTCGGGATAATCTCGTGGGGCAGACGCTCCTCACAACTGGTGATGAGCTGATGCAGCCCCTTGCCTTCCGCATGGTAATGCTGGCGCAATAAGTGCTCAATTCGCCGCGTGCGTGTTACCACTAACTCAATATTCGCCATCCCCGAACTCCTGTCGACTTCTCTCTTCCCTAACATATCGTGCCCCGGACGAGATGCAAGCCTTCTGTACATTGTTAAATCATAGACTTAAAAGCCAGCCCAGATCATCCCCTCCAGGTATCAACGCCCCGAATCCGGACCCAGAAAACCAAAAGAGGTCACAGTTTCTCCGTCACGGGGTACGCCTCCGACGCCCCTTCTTTCATAATACAGCGGGTCCCCTCTTTCACGTCAGCCAGGAGTCAAACGTGCCTACCCCGCTCATTTTGATCGTCACCGGATTATTGATCCTCTCTGCTTTCTACGCCTTGCGGATCTACCGCCGCCATGTACAGGGGGATCAGGCTCCGGAAAAAACCGTGCAGGTCGAAATCCTGGACAAACAAAGCATTGCCATTGCCGGAGCACGACCGGGAGAAGACAGCGAAGCCTACTGGATCTATGTGCGGCCACTCCGGGGCGGGCCGAAACGGGAGTTCGAAGTTGGTGTTCACTACTACCATGCGCTCAACCCCGGCGATCGCGGCACTATGACCTACCAGGGACAGACATTCCGCCATTTCGCGCTCCAGCGCGACTAGCACAAACCGATCTCGGTTGTGCTCAGGGCACCAGCCACGCAGTCAGGCGGTATCTCGCCAGCAACCAGCTGGCTCCCAACGCCAGGGCGGTGATGATCAGGGTCCAAAAAGGGATCATGATGAGGGGATGGGCGAAATACCAGTCATAGGCCCGCACCGGCCAGAGAAAGATCGGATGCAGCAGATAAATGCCCAGGCTGTAGCGGCTGACAAACGCTGCGCCGCGAAGCCAGCGCGCCGACATCCGTTCACTCCAGAATCGGCACAGGGCAAAAACCAACGCCGCAATCACCGCCGTATTCAGCGTTTTATACGACAGCCAGCGACCCACGGTATATTCCCCCGCCGCCATACTGTGGCTGATCACCATGTAAGCCGTCAGCAGCAATGCCGCAATTCCCGGCAGAATGAGCCAGGGCAATGCCGGCCAGCGATAGACAAACATGCTGTATCCCAGCAACAGGTAGCCGCCGTAAAGGAGCAACTGCTCACTCCACAAGCCATCCACCGAGAGCAAATACAGCCCCGTCATCGCCAGCCAGGTCACCGTCAGCCCCAGAGTCCCGATCCGATCAGTGTGCTGAACGTAATAGCGTAAAAACGGCACCACAAAATACAGCGGCAGGAAATAATAGAAAAAACCCAGATGATAATAGGTTTCGTGATCAGGCATATGTTTCAGTGTTTCCCAGGCGTGCCCGGCATCATAACCGTCCGCGCTCAGGCCCGAGAGACCAGCATAAAGCAGGGACCAGATCAGAAACGGGATCAACACCTTGCCCAGCCGCCGCCGGACATAATAGCCGGGCTCAAACGGCCGGTGATCGGAGAGCATCAGCGCACCGGTGATCATGATAAAAATAGGCACCGCCCAGCGACTGAAACTGTTCAACACAATGGCCGTGCTCCAAGCACTGTCGCTGATCAGCCCCAGTTGCTCACGATAAGGGCCCAGCACGTGAATGGTTACCACCGCTAAGGCGGCCACACAGCGCAGCACGTCAAAAAAAACCACCTTCTCTCTCACCGGCTTCCCCTGCCTGTCACTTGTTTGTTCCACTATAGCACTGAGTCTGCCGCACGACCGGTGCTATCAGGCTATGCAAAAGACCACCGACATGTTATCAACCCGTTTCATTTTCCGCGTTCCACAGCGACAAAGATTCATTTTCGTGATGGTGATCACACCTGCCATCCACGCCACTATCTAAGTGTTTGTTTCTTCTAAAAACAGACTGCCGTTCACGCCTCAATCACTTTCATAGCGCCTATCAATATTCTGACCTCCCATCACAGAGCCAACCAGTACATTGCATCAATTTACTAACCATAATTAGACAAAAAACCACCATTTGAAACATTTAGACATACTTTTATCTTGTTTGAGGTGTTAACAATAGCGTAACCTTCGCCACCGACAAGAGATGTACCCATTGATGGGATTAATACGATAAATGGAGGTCGTGATGCACTCACCTGCTTCACAACAAACGCTACAACCAAAAAAGAAAGCCCTGTTTACCCGCTTTCTGGATACTGTGGAATGGCTGGGGAACCTGCTGCCACACCCAATCACCCTGTTTGCCCTGTTCTGTCTGGCGATTCTGATTGCTTCCGGCATTGCCGGTTATTTTGGCGTATCGGTCGTTGACCCACGTCCGGAAGGGGCACCAGGCCGCGCAGCCGACGGCATGATCCATGTGATCAGCCTGCTCAACGAAGACGGCGCGCAGAAAATTGTTGCCAACCTGGTGAAAAACTTTACCGGCTTTGCCCCGCTCGGCACCGTTCTGGTCGCGATGCTGGGGGTTGCCATTGCCGAACACTCCGGCCTGCTGTCATCCGCGATGCGCGGCCTGGTGATGGGCGCTTCACGCCGCATGGTCACCCTGGTGGTGGTCTTTGCCGGTATTGTGTCCAACACCGCATCTGAACTGGGCTATGTGGTTCTGATCCCGCTGGCAGCCATGCTGTTCCACTCGCTGGGCCGCCACCCGCTGGCCGGTCTGGCTGCGGCCTTTGCCGGGGTCTCCGGTGGCTACAGTGCCAACCTGCTGTTGGGAACGGTTGACCCGCTGCTGTCCGGGATCACCGAATCCGCAGCGCAAATGATCGACCCGACCTACACCGTAGGTCCGGAAGTGAACTGGTACTTCATGTTCGCATCGACGTTCGCCATCACCATCATGGGTGCCTTCGTCACCGAGAAAATCGTCGAGCCGAAACTGGGTCAGTACAACCCGGAAGAAGCCAGCGAAGATCTGGGCAACGACAACATGGGCAAACTAACGGCGCTGGAGAAAAAAGGCCTGAAAGCTGCCGGTCTGGCTGCGCTGGTGGTCTCGGTGCTGCTGGCCCTGACGATCGTGCCGGAAAACGGCATCCTGCGTCATCCGGAAACCGGTCTGATTGCCGGCTCACCGTTCCTGAAAGGGATCGTAGCCTTTATCTTTGTCTTCTTCGCCATTCCGGGTTTTGTCTACGGTAAAGTCGTCGGGACGATGAAGAATGACCGGGATGTGATTGACGCCATGGCGAAGTCCATGTCTTCGATGGGCATGTACATTGTGCTGGTTTTCTTTGCCGCGCAGTTCGTGGCGTTCTTCAAGTGGACCAACTTCGGCCAGGTCTTTGCCGTCGGCGGTGCAGACTTCCTGCAAACCATCGGCCTGACCGGCCCGGCCCTGTTCTTCGCCTTTATCCTGATGTGTGGCTTCATCAACCTGATGATTGGCTCCGCCTCTGCCCAGTGGGCCGTCACGGCGCCGATCTTCGTGCCGATGCTGATGCTGGTCGGCTACGCGCCGGAGACCATTCAGGCGGCGTACCGAATCGGGGACTCCGTGACCAACATCATCACCCCGATGATGAGCTACTTCGGGATGATCCTGGCCGTCGCCACACGCTACCAGAAGAATCTGGGGCTGGGCACGCTGATCTCAACCATGCTGCCGTACTCGATGGTCTTCATCGTCGGCTGGAGCCTGATGTTCTACGTCTGGGTATTTATCCTGGGGATCCCGGTCGGTCCGGGCGCTGCAACCTACTACAACGTCGGTGGTTAATCACGTGGCCGGCTAACCCCTCACACGTGGCAGACCACAGATGAAACCTTCACAAGCCGGGACCTGTCCCGGCTTGTTTCATCCCGGCCTCTCGCGGCTATTTCAGCGACACCGCCACCAGCCCGGCAGCAGCCCCGTCGTTCCCCACACAGTCGCGATCACCGGGATCAACAATCCGCCGGCCCCGAGACTGGCCACCGCGAAAAACGCCGGAGAGGGCTTGCGCGATTTTCCCAGCAAATTCCAGGCGGCATGGATCACGGCCGATAACATCACTAATCCTAAAGCGATCCCCGACACGGCACAGCCCCTAATTTGGTATAGTCCAACAAGAAAATCAGTGTAAACAAAAACGCGGCCACAGAGAAAGCCTGTGACCGCGTTTTCACCAAAGTTTCACGCGCGCTCGCTGTTGGAGCCCGCTGACAGGATCTAGCTATCCGGGGAAGCCGCCGGTGGCGGGATCCCCGCAGCGCTGACTGGGGTGTCGAGGTAATTCTGCGACCACCGCATCGCCTGCTGATAGCTTTTGGCGACCAGGGATTCCTGGATGGCCAGTGCCCGGCAGCACACGCTCACCTGATCCCAGTCGGCCTGCTCATAGGCGTCAATCAGGGCCAGCATCTGGCCCAAATCCCCCTGCCGGTGCAACAGGGCTTCCCGGACTTCCGCGGCAAGCGGCAGTACGCCGAGTATCTGCGCCAGAGTGTTATCCAGCAGCGCATCCAGCAGGGAAAACATCCCGATCAGAAAGGCTTTGTCCTTCATCGGGGCCAGACGGCTGTGGGCCGCCAGCATCTCGCACATCCGGGCCCGCAGCAGGGACAGGGCATACAGCTCCTTGGGTTTGTCGACTCCCGCATTTGCGGTGGCCACAGCGCTGACAAACATTTTAATTTTCTCTTCGCCCAGATACACCAGGGCCTGGCGAAAAGAGCTGATCGGCTCAATCGTGCGGTGCGCCGCCGTATTGACGTAACGCAGCAGCAGGTAGGACAGCGGAACATCGCCGGCAATGATCTGCTCAACCCGCTGAAAGTTGACTTCTTCACGGCAGATTTCCTGCAACAACCGCACCGTGGTCAGTTTCTCCGGCTGTACCTGGCGATTTTTCATCAATTCAGGTTTGCTGAAATAGTAACCCTGAAAGAAATGAAACCCGGCTTCCGCCGCCGCTTCAAACTCTTCCCGGGTTTCCACTTTTTCAGCCAGGAACTTGAGCTTGCGATCCTGGTGCTTGCGCACATACGCGCATGCCTTCTCGGCCCCGAGGGTCATAAAGTCCAGCTTGATCAGGTGAACATACGGCAGGAAACGATGCCATTGCGGATCCAGTTCGAAATCGTCCAGCGCAATCACATAGCCCTGGCGATAGAGGTGCTTGATTGCCGCGAACAGCTCCTCGTTCGGCGTACAGGTTTCCAGCACCTCAATGATCACCTTGCGCTTGGGCAGCAGCAGCGGCAAC
Organism: Photobacterium sp. MCCC 1A19761; assembly: GCF_037389125.1. Lineage (NCBI taxonomy): Bacteria > Pseudomonadati > Pseudomonadota > Gammaproteobacteria > Vibrionales > Vibrionaceae > Photobacterium > Photobacterium sp. MCCC 1A19761. The sequence goes on along the minus strand of NZ_JAZGTF010000009.1, from coordinate 73,650 downwards.
AGGCGTATCAGGCTTTCATGGGGAAAATTGATAAACGTGCGCTGACCGGCCGTTGCCGGGTTGTCCCCGACGGCCATATAGTTTTCAACCAGCAGGCGACATGTCGCTTTATTCGCCTCGATCACCGGAAACGCATTGCTTTCGCCGTCCCGAAACAGCAGCTCGTAGCCTACCGTACGCTGCTTGCGGTTAAAAATAGGCTGGCGTGCGACATAAGAGTACATAATGCCTTGAGTGCCTCTTGACTGGTGGAAATGTAAAGAAATAGTTCGTAATTATAACAAAAATCCGGCACCTGAGCGTGTTCATGCTTTGGCGGTGGCCAGCAAGGCGCCGCAGCCGATAAACATCGAGCCAAATACCCGGTTGAGGCCGCCCATTACTTTCCCGGAGCGTAAAAAACCGGTCAGCTGAGAAGAGAGGGTGACATAGCCCAGCATCACCAGCGCGTCGATCACCAAGGTCGTGATCCCGAGCACCATCAGTTGCCAGGACTGCGAGCCGTTGGGGTCAATGAACTGCGGAAACAGGGCCACCAGAAACACGATACTTTTCGGATTGGTCAGGTTCACCAGCACCGCGCGACGGAACAACTGCCCGGCACTGGCACCGCCTTTGGCACCAGCAGTCGCGGCCGGGGCCGGTTCACGCCATTTCTGAATGCCGAGCCAGATCAAATACACCACCCCAACCCATTTGATCATCGTGAAGGCCGTCGCTGACTGTGCCACAATCGCGCCCAGGCCAACGCCCACCAGCAAAATATGAATGCCCAACCCGACCTGCAGCCCGAGAATCGAGGCCAGGGATTTGCGCCAGCCATAGACCATGCCGTTGCTGATGGAGTTCACCGTACCTGAGCCGGGCGCCAGACTAAAGACCACAGCCGTTGCCAGATAGGCGAACCAGATTTCAACACTCATCTTTCCCTTTCCCCTGTTCACCGTCGGCGCCGAGGTCGCATCCGGCACCAACACCCATATTCTCGCAGCAGTATAAACGACCAATGTAGGATAAGGCGACAAGCAAACACCAGAGGTTAACAACAGATCACTCAATGCATATGCTTGTCACCCCGACGGAAAGAAAAGCAGGTTATAATGAAGCTAGATTTTTGCCGATTTTCTCCCCTCGGCTTCCCTGACGATTAAAATGATTTACGACGTTGAGAATAGCCATGACAGTCCAACCCCCACATTACTTTCAGTTTTCCCGGGAATCCCAGTTTGGTGAAACCATGGCCGGACCGGTGGCGACGCTGTGGCAACACCGGCGGGAAGGGATGTTCGAAGGCGTCGACCAGCTCAAGGTCGGCTGGGTCAGCCTGACCGGTTTTAATCACGATAAAGCCATTATTGTGGTCAACGGGCGGATCGAAAGTTACTGGAAATACCAGGAGCTGTTCTACGATCTGGTGCAGCAGGGCTACGATGTATTCGCCCTGGATCACCGCGGTCAGGGGGTCTCCGATCGGCTGGCCGAAGATACCGAGCTGGGCCACATCGAAGAGTTTGATGATTACGTGACCGATCTCAAAACCTTCTTCGATCGCGAAATTGCCCCGCGCGACTACCGCCAGCACTTCATGCTGGCCCATTCCATGGGCGGCACCATTGCCAGCCTGTTTCTGGCCGATCATCCGGGATTGGTTGACCGTGCCGTGCTCAGTGCCCCGATGCACGGGATCAACATCAACAACTGGATGAAACCCATCGCGTCCCCGCTGGCACGGGTGGTGGAACAATTGCAACGCCAGCCGAATTATGCCCCGGGGCAGGTCCCGTACTACCCGAAGCCGTTTTCCGATAACCCCCTGTGCCAGAGCCAGATCCGTTACCAGTGGTTCCGCGATCTGTATGAGCAAAAACCGGAACTGAAAATCGGCGGCCCCAGTGCCCGGTGGGTCTGGCAGGGACTGGCCGCGGCCCGGCGCTGTATTGCCCGCGCCCCGGATATCACCACCCCGATTTTGCTGCTCCAGGGCAGCGACGACAGTATTGTCGATAACCAGGCCCAGAACCTGTTCTGCCACACCATGCAGCAGGCCGGACGCGACTGCCAGCTCAAGATCATCGAAGGCGCCCGCCACGAGCTGCTGTTTGAGGAAGACAAGTACCGTCATCCCGTATTAAGCGCAACCATCTCCCATTTCCGGAAAGCGGAAACGATCGAACCGTAAATTAACCTCTTTTCTCGATACCAAACTGGTTTAATATTGACCGTGTTGTTCCCCCGGCGCACGGCCGGGGGGCGTGTTTCAATCAGCCGAGAGTTGCCATGTATAAAATTGTCGCATCCGATCTGGACGGAACCCTGCTCACCCCGGACCATCAAATCACCCCGTTCACCAAGGACGTCCTCACCCGCCTCCACCAGCAAGGCAAGGACTTTATCTTTGCCACCGGCCGCCACCACATTGACGTAGCCGACATGCGCGATGAGCTGGGGATCCCGGCGTACATGATCACCTCTAACGGGGCCCGGGTGCACAACTGCCAGGGCGAAGTCATCTTCCAGCAGGATTTACACCCGGAAGTGATCCAGGGCCTGATCGACCTGGCCAAGCATGATCCGGCGCTGAAAATCCATATTTACCGCAATGACGACTGGCTGATCAGCACCGAAGATGAAAACCTCAAAGAGTACCATCAGTCCTTTACCTACCAGTTGTTTGATGTCGACAACCCGCCGCTGACAGGCGTCGCCAAAGTGTTCTTTATCCGCGACGATCAGGACCATGACCAACTGGCGTTGTGGGAAGATAAATTCAAGCAGATCTTCGGCCATCGTGCCAACATCGCTTTCTCCACCCCCTGGTGCCTGGAAGTGATGGATGCCAAGGTGTCCAAAGGACATGCGCTGGAAGCCGTCGCGAAAGAAAAAGGTTACACCCTGGCGGACTGCCTGGCGTTCGGCGACGGGATGAACGATGTTGAAATGCTGACCATGGCCGGCAAAGGGCTGGTGATGGGCACTGCCCACGAGAAGGTCAAGCAGGCCCTGCCGAACAACGGCGTCATCGGCAGCAGCAGCGAGGAAGCGGTCGCCCGCTATCTAGCCGAGCACTTGCTGTGATCGGCCTGCGCTAATAGGCCCGCAGCGAAGGGCCTGTTTGAGACAGGGATTCTGAGCGCGACGGGCATCAGCCCTGTTGAAGCACGCGACTGCCACAGGTTCAGGGTTGCCTGTGGTAGTGTTGGATGACCGGTCAGAACTGACCGGTCATCGCCAAGATTTCCTGCCACTGCGCTTCTGTGACCGGCATAATGCTGAGCCGGCTACCGCGCTTCACCAGCGGCATTTCAGCCAGCGCCGGATTGGCTTTGATTCGTTTGAGCGACACCAAACGCAGGTGGCGCTGGTACTCGACATCGACCATCACCCAGCGCGGATTGTCCGGGTCCGACTTAGGATCGTAATACGCACTCTCCGGGTCAAACTGAAAATGATCCGGATAAGCTTCTTTCACCACGGTCGCAATCCCGGCCACCCCGACGTCCTTGCACGATGAATGATAAATCAACACCTGATCGCCGAGCTTGATATCATCACGCATCATGTTCCGGGCCTGGTAGTTGCGCACCCCTTCCCAGCAGGACACCGTCTGCTTTTTCAGGGTATCGATCGAAAACGTATCCGGCTCTGTCTTAAATAACCAATAGGCCATCGTTCCTCTCACTCGTTGTGGCCGGGACATCCGGCGGGTAACATACATTCAGCCGCCCAGCCTACCATAGCCGCCGGGACGCACAAGTCATCTGCCGCGCCCGGCCGATTCAGAAGATTGCACCCACAGCCGGAACTGTGCCACACTGCCGCCATCTGAAGAAAGAAGAGTCACCGCGTGTCCTGTCCCCGCTGCCATTTTCACTATAACTGTATTTGCCCGGCCGAGCCGACGCTGACCAGCGAGGCGCGGTTTGTCCTGCTTACCCATCCCCGCGAGCTGAGCAAAACCACCAATACCGGGGCGCTGATGCTGCGAACACTGCCCCACTGCCGCCGGGAGATCTGGGATCGGGTCAATCCGCCGCAGACTTTGCTGGACCAGTTGCGCCAGCCGGATCTGCAACCCTGGCTGCTGTTTCCCGCTGACGCGGAGCACCCGGCCGCCCCGTTTCAGGCCGAATCCGGTAAACAGCCGCTGTTTATTGTGCTCGATGCCACCTGGCAGGAAGCCCGAAAGATGGTGCGCAAGAGTCCCTGGCTGGCCGACTTACCGCATCTGAGCCTGTCGGTCTCCGATACCTCGACGTACACCCTGCGCCGCAATCAGCAAGCCGGCAACCTCTGTACCTGCGAAGCCGGGATTGCCCTGCTCGATTTAATCGGCGAGCCGCAGCAAGCCGCGCAACTCAGCCATTATTATCAAACCTTTATCGATACATTCCCGGCAGAGCAAAGCGGCCATCACAAAGGGTAAAAATTTCAAGCGCCATTCAGGCAACTTGGCTATACTTTCAAAACCGACTGACTAGTCGGTTTTTCATAACCATCACCCGCACCGGATGCAAACAGCACAGGGAGCCAGCCATGACCGCAATCGAGACACTGCCGATTCAAGACACCAACCGTCCCCAGATGCAGGCGATCCTGCATGCGCAGCAAGCGGCCTTTCGCGCCGATCCGATGCCTTCGCTCGAACAGCGTACTCACCAGCTGAAAGCCCTGAAAGCTGCGCTGCTAAACCACAAAACGGCCTTGTGCGAAGCCCTGAATCAGGACTATGGCCGCCGCAGCCATCACGACACCCTGATCGCCGACATCCTGCCTTGTGTCGCCCAATTGAATTACACCCTCAAGCATCTGAAAAAATGGATGAAGCCGGCCCGGCGCCATGCCGGTCTGATGCTCACCCCGGCTAAAGTCGAGGTGGTGTACCAACCGCTGGGCGTCGTCGGCATTGTCGTGCCGTGGAATTTCCCGGTCATGCTCAGTTTGGGGCCGCTGATCACCGCGCTGGCGGCAGGCAACCGGGCGATGATCAAACTCAGCGAATTTACCCCGGCCACCAACCAAGTGCTGCGCGACCTGCTGGCCAGCCTGTTCGAGCCGGAGAGCGTGGCAGTGATTGAAGGGGAAGCCGACATCGCGTCGGCGTTCAGCGCGCTGCCGTTTGATCACTTGCTCTTTACCGGCTCCACGCAGGTCGGTCGCCATGTGATGCGCGCCGCCGCCGACAACCTCACCCCGGTAACTCTGGAGCTGGGCGGAAAGTCCCCAGCCCTGATCGCACCGGATATGCCGATCCCGCTGGCCGTAGAGCGCCTGATTTACGGCAAAAGCCTCAATGCCGGGCAAATCTGCGTGGCCCCGGACTATGTGCTGGTCCCGGCGGACCAGCACGACGCCTTTGTAGCCGAATACCAGAAACAATTTCAGGCCATGTATCCCAAGGGGGTCGCCAGTAACGATTTCACTTCTGTGATTAACCGCAAACAGTATGATCGCCTGCGCGCATGGCTGGCGGACGCCGAGCAGCAAGGCGCGCAGGTGATCCCCTGCCATCCTGAGGCACGTGATGATGAGCAGCACCGGATGATCACTCACCTGGTGCTTGAGACCAACGAGCAGATGCAGTTGATGCAGGAAGAGATTTTCGGCCCCTTGCTGCCGGTGATCCCGTACCACAGCCTGGACGAGGCGCTGGCGAGGATTCGCCGCCAGCCGCGTCCGCTGGCCCTGTACCTGATGAGCCAGGATCCGGCATTGCAACAGCAGATCAAAACCACCACCCACGCCGGCGGGATGTGCATCAATGATGCCGTGTTCCACGTTGCCGCCGACGATGCGCCCTTTGGTGGGATCGGTCCGTCCGGGATGGGTCACTATCACGGCAAGGAAGGGTTTCTGACCTTTTCCAAAGCCAAAACCGTGCTCAGCCGCGGCAAATTCAGCACCGGCAAACTGATCACCCCGCCGTACGGCGGCTGGCTACAAAAGCTGATGCTGGCGTTTTTCCTCCGCTAGCACATCCCGGCCCTGCCCTGTGCGGGGCCGCCATGATAGGATCCATCGCGAGTATTCCATAATGTCCGGCAGGACCATCACTCACAACAGCATGACGAGTAAATGCATGACCAGCGGCAGCACGATGACCCACAAGAAACAGCAAATCCTCAACGCCGCGCTGACCCTGTTTGCCCGGCAGGGGATCGAGGCTACGTCCACCGCCAGCATCGCCAAACAGGCCGATGTGGCAACCGGCACCCTGTTTCACCACTTTGCCAACAAACAGGAACTGATCCTCGCCCTGTACCAGACGGTGAAAACCGAGCTCGGCCAGGCGATGCAACCCGCGCCAACCTGCGAGGAACTCCGGGACAAAGTGAATGATTGCTGGCAACAGGCCCTAGCCTGGGCCCAGCGCCATCCGGACAAGATCCGCTTTATGCAGCACATGGCCCACAGCCCTTACTGCAGCAGTGAACAACATCGCGCGCTGATGGCGACGTCGATGACTTATTTAATTGAGTTACTCACCCAGGCCCGGGCAGCAGGACAGATCGCGCCGCTGCCGGAGCCTCTGGTATTGAATTTTTGCCACAGCCATTTCCTGGCAACGGCCGCTCTGTTTGCCGAGAACCCGGCGCTGGCAGCGCAGCCAGAGTTTCAGGCGGGAGTATTTCAGATCTTATGGCAGGGCTTGTCGCCGGTCGCCCCCTAACGGGCACGTCCCGGCAACAAACTGGTGGCGGCTAAGACGCATTCGCGGCCGTGACCGCAGCCACCCACGCCTCGGCGATGGACCGGGCAAACGCCGGATCCTGGAACAGCAGGTTATCTGCCTCCAACGCAGAGCCTTCATTATTGACAATCATCAGCTCTCCGGCATCAAGCGAGGCACTGAGCGTCCATTCAGTTTCTCCGCCTAAACCGGCGCTGTTCGTCTCTGGGGGCAAGGTAATTTTCAGCCCCAAATGGGTCGAGCCCTTTAAGGCCACCATCTCCCATTGACCGCTCACCGCGGCCTCCCCTTGCGGGGTGACTGTCACTGTACCGTCCTCAGCCAATGCAAGCTTGGTCAGGATCGGCTTCATCTCCGGCGTTTTTTGTCCTAAATCACGCAGGTGATACCAGGTTTTTCCTGCAAAACGCGCCGCAGTCAGCGGGAGTATTCGCGTCTCAAAATCCTGCTCAGACCACAGACACAACCGGCCATCCTCGCTCAGACTCAAGGCCAAATCTTCCGTAGCGTGGATAAAAGTGTCACTGAACCGGAAAAATTTCAGGACATTATCCTCAACGGTATACGGGATATCTTTGCCGTACATACCCGACTTATACAGCTGATCTTCCAGGGTTATCCGGTTAAGAAGATGGTCACTATTCGACAACGGAATATACCAGAAGCTTTTGTTATCCAGATAACCGGCCAGATCCCCGGTCAGCCATTTGGTGACCGCCTGTCCCTGGTGATCAATGCGCACCTCAATGGCGTTGAGATCGGTGCCGAGGTTGACCTGGCGGTCCATCTCGGTCTTGATCAACGCTAAGTCAGTCTCCAGTGCCGTAACATTGTTTTCAGCAAGCGATTCTGCCAATTGCGGTACCAGGCTGCGCGCCATCAGGTGGGCATACACCGCATCCGGATTGCCCGCTTTCTGGGCCACAAAATCCCCGCCGATCACCGATTCCGGCAGATTCAACTGACTCGCCAGCGTCGAGAGAGAGACGTTTTTTAAGGTCGCCAACGTGGTAAACGGCGTCACCTGCGCGCTGCCGGGGGACGCATACAGCTGATACGAGGTCGCGACATACCCGATGCGATCGCTGTCTCGGGTTTCACCGGCACTGATTTGCGCGATCACCCCATACTGACTATCCGCTTCAGCGAGTTGCACTTGCCCTTGCGCATCAGTGGCCGCAGCCAACCATTCATCTGCATCACAGCTGCGATTCTGATTGCGATCGACACACACACGGGCATCACTCAGGTAACCATCAATCACCGTGACTTTGGGCGCCGCATTGTCATCTCCACCGCCACACCCGACGAGCGCCAGGCTGATCAGCAGCGGGAGGTTTAAGTGACGTTTGCTTATATTGTATTTGCTAATCTTCATATGAGACCTGTTTGTTTTTTTGAACAGACGCGTCAAATTCAACAGCAATAATTCAGCTAGCACAGAAATTTGTTTATTTTTTGTGACCCTTCACAGCCGATCGTGACATCTGTCATATCCACGGGCGGGGCCAACGGCATGGCCGCGACTTCCCGGGCCAGAATGCGTTGAACACCTTCAATACGTTGAACACCTTCAATGCGTTGAACACCTTCACCACCAACGGCTGTTGCACTGCCGGAGCCTCTGGAACTGAACTTTGCCACAGCCATTTCCTGGCGACGGCCACTTTGCTGCCGAGAACCCATTGCTGGCAGCACAGCCAGCGTTTCAGACGGGGGCATTTCAGATCTTATGGCGCCGGTCGCCCCCTAACGGGCACGTTCCGGCAACAGGACTGATTGACGGCTAAGATGCATTATTCGCAGCCGTGACCGCAGCCACCCACGCCTCGGCGACAGACCGGGCAAATGCAGTATCCTGGAACAGGAGATCATCAGCAGCCAGCCCAGAATCGTTATTGAACACCATGATCAACTCACCGGCATCGAGTACAGCACCCAGCGTCCACTCCGTTTCTCCGCCTAAGCCGGCGCTGTTCGTCTCCGGCGGTAGGGTAATTTTCAGCCCCAAATGGGTCGAGCCCGTTAACGTTACCATCTCCCAAGTGCCGACGATCGCGCCTTCCCCTTGTGGGGTGACCGTCACTGCGCCATTCTCAGCCAAGTCGAGCTTGGTCAGGACCGGCTTCATCTCTGTCACTTTTTGCCCTAAATCACGCAAGTGATACCAAGTTTGTCCGGCAAAACGCGCCGCAGTCAGCGGGAGTATTTGCGTCTCAAAATCCTGCTCAGACCAAAGGCACAGCCGGCCATATTCGCTCAAACTCAAGGCCAAATCTTCTGTCGCGAATAAAAACACGTCTCTAGCAGTAGAATAACGAAGGACGTTCTCTTCAACGATGTAGGGATGCACTTTGCCAGACATACCCGATGAATACTTCTGATCTTTCAACGTAACCTTATCGAGTACATGGTCATCATTTGACAACGGAATAAACCAGAAAACCTTGTTATCCAGATAACCGGCCAGATCCCCGGTCAGCCGTTTGGTGACCGCCTGGCCCTGGTGATCAATGCGCACCTCAATGGCGTCGAGATCGGTGCCGAGGTTGACCTGGCGATCAATCTCAGTCTTGATCAACGCTAATTCCGTCTCCAGTGCTGGGACATCATTTTCAGCAAGTGTGCCAGCCAACTGCGGTACCAGGCTGCGCGCCATCAGGTGGGCATACACCGCATCCGGATTGCCCGCTTTCTGGGCCACAAAATCCCCGCCGATAACCGATTCCGGCAGAGCCAGCTGACTCGCCAGCGTCGAGAGGGAGACGTTTTTTAAGGCCGCCAAAGTGGTAAACGGCGACACCTGCGCGCTGCCGGGGGACGCATACAGCTGATACGAGGTCGCGACATATCCGATGCGATCGCTGTCCCGGGTTTCACCGGCACTGATTTGCGCGATCACCCCATACTGGGTATCCGCTTCAGCAAGCTGCACTTGCCCTCGCGCATCAGTGGCCGCGGCCAACCATTCATCCGCATCACAGCTGCGATTCTGATTGCGATCGACACACACACGGGCATCCCCCAGATAGCCGTCAATGACCGAAATCGTCACTGTATTGGGTGTACCGCTCCCCGGCGGCGTACCCGTCCCCGGCGTTGGTGTTGTATTGTTGCTGTCTCCACCCCCACACCCGACGAGCGCCAGGCTGATCAGCAGCGGAAGAATTGTGTTGTGTTGGCTAACCTTCATATGAAACCTATTTGTTATTTTTGAACAGGCTAAAAAACAGACTCGTCAAATTCAACAGTTATAATTCATCCATCACAGTCATTTGTTTAATTTTTGTGACCCTTCACAGTCGATCGTGACATCTGTCATATCCCCGGGCGGAGCCAACGGCATGGCCGCCGCCGGGTGCGATCCCTAAAGCTCGCGCTGTAAAACCGCATGCCAGGCACTCAGCGGCAACGCCACATCCCGCTCAGCAGCGGTCAGCGCCTGCTGCAACGCCGCGATGTTTTGCGGAAAACAATACGCCGGCTTTGAACGTTCAAAACGCCAACTCTCTACCAGACTACCGGCATCGACCGCATCGTAGCCCAGCTGGTCCAGCAACCGGATCACCTGACCCTTCGCCGCCGGATCATCCCCGGCTACCGGCAAAGCGCGGCGCTCCGCATCCCCGGCCGGGCGGGCATCAACCACCACATCCCGGGCCATAATGGCGTTGAACACCTTTACCACCACCGACTGGTCCAGATGCGCTGCCAACAACGCACTGGTCGTGGTTTGACGATTCTCCAGCGCAGCGATCTGGCCATCGCGTTCCGGGTAATAATTCACAGCATCCAGGACAATCTTACCGGCCAGCTTGTCGCGCGGGAGTTGCGGATAGCTGGCCAGCGGTACCGCGACCAGAACCATCTCGCCATAGGCACAAGCCTGTTCAACCGTGCCGATTTCGCAACCCGGCACCCCGCCATACAAACTGAACAGGGTCTGCGGCCCGCGCGAGTTACTCAGCAACACCTGGTGTCCGGCCTTGAGCAACAAACGCCCGACCGCCTTACCGGATAGTGGCCTGTGCTGCCCCGAGCTATCTCGCCCGAGCGGGTACGCCGACCCATCCGGATCAGCTGACCCACCACGAATGCCTGAGCTACCTGCTGGCCAACGCCAGTACCTGCCAGATGTGGCATTTCTATCACCCGGGGCAGCCCGGCGTGAAAATCCCGATCACCTCCCGGCTGAACATCAACGAAAGTACGGCTTTACTCTCAGCAACGCTGCGTGGCACCGGGATTGCGATGGCGCCCGAGGTGATGGTCCGCGATGCCCTGGCAGACGGACGGCTGATCCGCCTGTTCCCGGAATTTGAAGGACCGGCGCGGCCGGTTCATTTACTCTATACCCGGGACCAATACCGCACGGCTAAGCTGCGCACCTTTATCGAAGACGTGCTGGCCTATTACCACGCGAGCTCCGACTGAGATGCAACCCCAACCTCGCCGCTCACTCAGGAACTGAGAGTGAGGCGGCCCGCGCGGCCACCAGCCCGGCCAGCCACACTTCCAGGCCCGCCAGCGCTTCGGTCAGCGCTGTCGGGGCATCCTCGCTGTGGGCAATCCATAGCGCGGTTTCCGTCAAACCGCCGTTGATAAAACGCGCCAACATCTGCGGGGAAGCCGGTGGGATCAACCCCTGTTGCATCATCGCATCCAGCATCCCGGCGATCGACGCCACACAGTTGAGCTGCATCGCCTGCAACTGCTCCGCCGCCAACACCGACGCAGCATCACGCAGCATGATCCGCTGTACTTCCGGCTCGGTCGCCATCTCCAGATAGGCCCGACAGCGGCGCTGGAATGCCTGCCAGGGATCCGACGCCTGCTCTGAAATATCCGCCAGACGTGCATCCATGTCAGCATCCAGAGCTTGCAGCACCGCAAGAAACAATCCCTTTTTATCCCCGAAGTGGTGATACAGCGCGCCGCGGGTCAGGCCCACCTTGGCGGTCAGATCATCCATCACCGTTTCGGCATACCCCACCGTGCCAAAGAGCTCGCGGCCGGTTGACAGCAATTTCTGCCGTGTCTCCGCCATGGTTTCTGAACGGGTTTTACGCGCCATCGTCTTTCCTCTACCAAAGATTTTTCTTCGTTATATTTGACATACGCTACGTATGTCAATTAGTTTTACATACGCCCCGTATGTGAGTTGTTGCGTAGGGCGCTTTCGATCACTTTTTGGAGGTTTTATGGCCAACCCATACCGCGCCTTATTCCACGCGCCCGGGACCGTCGCTTTTTCACTGGCGGGGCTGGTTGCCCGGATGCCGATCTCAATGACCGGGATCGGGCTGATTACAATGCTGTCACAGTTACAAGGCTCCTACTGGCTCGCCGGGACCGTTGCTGCCACGTTTACCCTGACCATGGCGGTGGCCGCCCCGCAAATTTCACGGGCCGTCGATCGCTACGGGCAACGCCGGGTACTGCCTTTCGCCACCGCCATCAGTGTGGTGGGCATGTTGCTCCTGCTCCTGAGCTCGCATTTCCAGGCACCAACATGGACCCTCTATGTCTGGGCAGCCCTGGCCGGATGTATGCCCAGTATGCCGGCAATGGTGAGAGCGCGATGGACGGCGATTTACCGCGACACACCGCAACTACAAACAGCGTATGCCTTTGAGTCGGTCCTCGATGAAGTTTGCTTTATCCTCGGTCCGCCGCTCGCCGTCGGGCTCAGCGTCGCCGTCTTCCCAGAAGCCGGTCCGCTGGCAGCCGCCCTGCTCCAGGCAGTCGGCGTCCTGGCTTTTGTACAGCAGAAACAAACGGAGCCCCCAATCCAGGCGACTGCCACACCCCATACGGGCTCAGCCTTAGCCAGCTTGCCGATGAAACTGCTGGTTCTGGCGCTCCTGGCGCTGGGGATGATTGTCGGCACCATTGATGTGATCAGCGTGGCGTTTGCCAAAGCGCAGGGGCAACCGGTCGCTGCCAGTGTGGTGCTGTCGGTCTACGCTGTCGGCTCTTGCCTGGCCGGACTGGTGTTCGGGGCGATGAACGTTCGCCTGCCGCTGTCGAAACAGCTCCTGATAGCGGCCACGGCCACCGCCGCCATGACCCTGCCGCTACTGGCAGTCAACAGCATCCTGGCACTCTCGGTGACGGTGTTTGTAGCCGGACTGTTCTTTGCGCCGACCATGATCATTGCCATGGGGCTGGCCGAGCGTCTGGTGCCGGCCTCGTAGTTAACGGAGGGACTGACTTGGATGATCACCGGCCTGGGGATCGGCGTGGCCGCCGGCGCTGCTATTGCAGGCTGGGTGATTGATATCGCCGGGGTCCAGCAGGGGTTTGGGGTCACCCTGGCTGCCGGTGCCGCGGTGCTGCTGTGCGCCTGGGGTTGCAGCCGTCAATTGTCTCCTCAAACGGCCATGCACACCGCCTGAGCCGCGGACAACGACGGAACATCCGATCAAAAATGCCCGGCCACACCGAGTGTGGCCGGGCATTCATCATTCAACAAACGAGCGCGACGAATTCAGCGCATCTGTGGCGGGACAATAAAGTTTGTACATTAGCATAAATTTGGAACAATAAAGTTTGTACACTAACACCCTCAGCATTTGATTCGTAGAAAGATTAATCCGCACCAGTATGAGTTAAGTACAGTTTAGCTACAGACATCTTGATAAATGGCACTCTACAGAAAGGTATGCATTTCGATACTGGTTGTAAATTCCAGAAAAGTGAGAACACTGGAAGTGTCATTCTCCAACTATTGGACTGCCCCCTGTATCCTTGACAGTTTTCGGCCTCATTTTGAGGCTGATTCAAACGCCTCTGGGCTGACTCCGAGGTGAGTATGTCGCCTAGTTAGATTGTAAAATAATTCGATATAGTCAAACACATCAGCACGGGCCATTTCTAAAACGTCTATGTCCCATTCCTAGTTAGAGAGCCAGCAAAAACTACTGGTTACAAACGGCTCTTCACCGTTTATGGTGGAAAGCCATATCAAGCTGTCCAAAGTGGAACAATATCGCCATTTTAAATCTGCTCTTGTTCCGGTAACCCCTAGCACACAACTTTATATATTGAATCTGTGCATTTATTGCCTCAGCAAGCCCATAGGATACGCGCATTCTCATTGCATTGAGTATTCTCGGTAGATGAGCCTTCACTGTGTTGGCAGCATTTATCATCGGCTTTATCCGGCTGGCTTGTTCGTTGAACACCCAACTTAATCCCGTATTTACCATTATCTTTGATAATTCACAGATGAGAACTCTTAGCTGTTTATTGAGGCGATCGTTTCGTTTCAGCCAACCATAACGAGTTCGGTGACACTCTCGTTTCATTGATGAAGGAAAAGATTCCGCGTCTTGCTTACGCACATCATCTACTGCTTTGGTCAGGAGTTTAGCGATATGAAAGTGGTCAATAGATATGATCTGCTTGGCTCTGTGACCAAAATAGGCTTCTGTTGCATTGATAAAAGCACGGCTCATATCCATAGACACAGAGCGGGTTTGTAATTTGGCCTTCATCGGTAACACGGCGTAACAGGCTGCAAGGCTTTCTGCGGTTTTTCCATCGGAAACAGCGATAACTTGCCCCGCTCGGTTCGACAACACAGTGACATAGTCGTGGCCTCGGCAGAGCGCTGTTTCATCAACCAACAGGTGCTCAACGTTGTCCAATTGACGTCGAGAAAGCCCTCTACTAACAGCTCTACCCATTATCGGGGCGATAGCTCCCCAACTGATTCGAAACAGCTTGGCTACAGCAAGTAGCGACGTGGTTTGGAGTGCTTCAATGATTTTCGCTTCAAACAACTCAGTATATCGACTTCCCGAAGATGCCCAGGGAACTGGAAGCGTTTGCACCCCATGCTTTGGACAGTCACAGCGAGGAATTTTGGCTTCGATGTAGGTTTCAAATTGGCATGTATCTAGGTGGCGCCAAACCCGCTTACGTGAATCATGTTTTCTGACTGTTTTCTGGCAAGTTGGGCATTGAACAGTGTCTTTGGCGTACGCAACCGTGACAGTGATTCTGTGAGAAGGTTCATCAAGCTGAACTGACGAAACGCTCCATGGTGAAACAAGCCCCAGTATGGCTTCATAAAGTGCAGTATCTTTCATTTTCAATCGAGCAGCTGAATTTCATTCTATTCTCGGGCTGATTCGATAGTTTGGAAAGAAAGACTTTCCACCATAAACGGTGAAAAGCCTTACAAACCCAGCCTTTGCCGTTTCTATGTATCCGCAAGTGTGTTCCATCTTTCGCGCCTGTATGTGAGGTTCTGGATCTGTTAACTATCTGATTGAACCCCACTATTGGAGATGTTAGCTTTAGAGTCATTAGGGAATATATGGAATAAGATGTTAGGCATCATCAAAAAGGACATACATGAGCGGACATATAAAAAAAATAGACTCAATTAAAAATATGGCGGTCTATGATGATTTTCAGTGGTCATCATCTGTGCGTGATGCTGGTAATAACATCGAAGAATTTAAGAACTTAAATATACTATATGGCCGCAACTACTCTGGCAAAACAACACTCTCACGGATATTCAGAGCTCTCGAAACCGGCACGATATCAGACAAATATAGTTCACCTGAGTTTCAGTTGTCTTTTGATGGCGGCAGCACTGCCACGCAAAGCTCATTAAGTAATCATGGTCAAATCGTACGGGTTTTCAATGAGGACTTTGTCCGGGACAACCTTCGGTTCATTGTTGATGACGAGCAGACGATCAATTCATTCGCCATCTTGGGGGAAGACAACACAAAGCTTGAGGAAGAAATCGAGAACCATGAAGCCGAACTTGGGAGCGAAGAAGACAAGTCTGGACTGCTGGGAGAACTCCTTGGGGCTGAAGAAAAATTCAACGGAGCCCAAAAAGACTATGGCGACAAGTCGTCAGAATTGGAGGGGAAGTTACGTGATAAAGCCAACAAGGCAGGCACTGGAATCAAGCACAATAAAACGTTTGGTGACGCCAACTACAATGTTCCTAAAATAAAGGCAGACATCTCGACTGTTACTAAAGACACTTACTCTCCGCTTACTGATGAGCAGGTGGGCAAGTTTCACGACCTCCTAAGAGAAGAACCCAAATCGGAAATCCTTGAATCATCAACTTTCAATCTTCAATACTCTGCTATCTCTTCAAAGGCTAAAGAGCTCATTGAAAAAAAGATTCAGGCTTCTGACCCAATTCAGGAATTACTAAACGATGCGGCTTTGGCCTCGTGGGTGAGGAGTGGTCGGGGTCACCATCAAGAGAAAAGAGATAAGTGCGCATTTTGTGGCAGCGACCTTCCTGAAGATTTGTGGGAGAAACTGGACAAGCATTTTAATCAGG
The DNA here is from genome assembly GCF_037389125.1 of Photobacterium sp. MCCC 1A19761. Classification (NCBI taxonomy): domain Bacteria; kingdom Pseudomonadati; phylum Pseudomonadota; class Gammaproteobacteria; order Vibrionales; family Vibrionaceae; genus Photobacterium; species Photobacterium sp. MCCC 1A19761. The sequence goes on along the minus strand of NZ_JAZGTF010000009.1, from coordinate 57,634 downwards.
AGTCTGAAGAGCTTCGTCAAGCATTGGAAACCCTGCTTGGATCGATTGAACGTGAGCGCTCCCGAGTTCCTAATCTACTGAAAATAAAAAACTCGGATTTCTACTCTAGCTTTACAGCCGATTTGGATTCATTGGCAGAACAGTTGTCGACCTTATCAGAGTCTTACAGTAAGAGTCTGGACTCGATAAAAGAACAGGTCGAAAAACGAAGAGATGACATTTTTACGCCTCTTGAGTTTAAAACATCTGAGACTATTGAAGATGCTTTGAATGCGGTCAGGGATTCGTATGAGGAGCTCCGAAACGAATCTAACCAGCTTACAGCTTCACTAAGCGCCGACCAATCTGAAGCTCGTGCGGCTCTTCGCCTCCATGAGGTCTATACATTCATAAACGACATTAAGTATGAAGACGAGTGTACGGCCATTCAGGCATTGGATCTGGCTAAGGGTGAAGCGAAGGAAGCAAAAAACACTGTAAAAGAAAAAGTTGATGTAAAACGAAAAAAGATCGCTGAACTGAAGGCTCAGTTAAAAGATGAAAGCAAGGGAGCTGATAGGGTAAACGATTATCTGAACAATTTTTTCGGCCACCAGTCTCTCTCACTAAAAGCCATTGAAGAAAATCCAGGGGACGCGTCATCTGGATATCGGTTTGAGGTAACTCGAAACGACAAAAAAGCATTCCATCTCAGCGAAGGCGAATGCAGCCTGATAGCTTTCTGTTACTTCATGGCCAAGCTTGAAGACATAGAGACTAAAGGTAACCAGCCAATCATTTGGATCGATGATCCCATTTCCAGCTTGGATGCAAACCATATCTTTTTTGTTTACAGCCTTATTAATGCAAAGATTGTAACGCCAGAGAAATATGAAGATGGCGGTGAGACCAAGGAACGTGACCGTTTTAAGCAGCTATTTATTTCGACTCACAATTTGGATTTTTTGAAGTATCTGAAGCGGCTACCCGGTGCTTTGAATAAAAAAAAGTCTCAATACTTTATCATTACCCGAACGAATCAAGTCAGTAACATTACATTGATGCCCCGCTACCTCAAAGACTACGTCACAGAATTCAACTTTCTGTTTCATCAAATTTATAAGTGCGCTCATGCCGAGGTCGAGTGTGATGAAAATCATGATTGCTACTACAACTTTGGAAACAATGCCCGCAAGTTTCTTGAAGCATTCTTGTACTACAAATACCCCAATGCCTCAGGAAAAGATGATAAGTTGTCGCGTTTTTTCGGAGGTGATGGATTGGCATCGTCACTAACGGATCGCATAAACAATGAGTTTTCACATTTAGAGGGGGTATTTGAGAGAAGTGTTTCGCCTATTGATGTGCCTGAGATGAAGACAACGGCAAGTTTTATATTGCGGAAAATTGAAGAAAAAGATCCAGACCAGTATTCGGCGCTACTTCAAAGTATTGGGGTAGAAGATGCCTAACAAACGCATATTGTCGGACTGGTTTTCCGCTTCGCTCTAAACCAGCCGCAAATGCGGGCATTACTCCCCGCTCCCATAACTCATTTATGTCCGGAAGTGTGCTGACGGATCGTGTAACACAAAAATGCCCCAAAATGAGTTGAGCATTCATTTCAGCTACACTCAGTTCACAGTTTTCACCATACAAGAACTAATGTGATAAGTGAGAGCTTAACTACCCTTCTTACTCTTAAGCAATTAAAGCGAGTGGTCTAATGTCTTAGCCGATGACTAGCCACGATTGTACGCACTAATCACTAATGTTTAGCCTTGGTTTTATCATATGTAACCTGTTGAAATAAAAACTATTAGATGATTAATATTTGGGATAAAATTTGAACGATAATATTTATACCAATAGAGGTTTGCATGGCTGACTTGCGATTGATGTCTGGCGATTCTTTAGCTAGAAAACATGTTGTGTTTATTCATGGATTAGGTGGCAATGCTGAAACCACATGGCAATCGAATAATTCAGAAAAAGTATTTTGGCCTAAGTGGTTACATGAAGATATAGAAGACACATGTATCTGGTCGATTGGTTACGAGGCACCTAAGTTCACTGTGCGAGATTCGGGAATGGGTCTCCTAGATAGAGCGCAAAACGTACTAGAGACACTCTTAACCGAACAGCAACTAAGTAAGGGCGAGCTAATACTAGTAGGTCATAGCCTAGGCGGACTAATTATTAAACAATTACTTAGATTGGCAAGCGATCAGAGTGGGCGTAAGGGTGCGGTTGAACTTGTAAATAGAGTCACTGGTGTAGCGTTTTTAGGCTCACCTCACACTGGTGCAGATCTAGCGCAAACAGGCAACTCTCTTTTGGGGCGAATGTTTCTCAAGCTGTTCTTGCATCAACCTTCAGCTGCAACTGCTTCATTAGAGCGTAATGATGCCACTCTTCGGGAGTTGAATACTTGGTATCGAGGGTGGTGTCACGATAAAGGAATTCGGCATTTAGTTTTGGTTGAAACCAAGCCATATCTGATATTTGGAAGGATTGTTAAGGCTGATAGCTCAGATCCAGGTTTAAAAGAGCGGGCAATTCCAATAGATGCTCATCATATTAATATAAGTAAGCCATTTTCAAAACAAGACGATATATATAAACATATTAAGAAGTTTGTGGCAGAAGATACTTTATCCAAACAGGCCAGTTGGTTACGGTCTAATTTTGGAAGGGATTATAGTGGCTGGGAGGAATATGGCAATTGGGCTAAGTGCCCAAAGGGCATTGAGGAAGAATACATATTAGATCAAGCTGTGCGCCTTCACCGTTCTTCCTCTAATGACTCAGAAGGTTTAGCTACAATTGATGCATTGAATTTACTTCGAAAACGCTTACTCAAAGCTGGCGCGTCTATTCGTTTAGTCGGGCTGTCAGGTGTAGGTAAAACACGCTTCGTACAAGCACTATTTGATGAGAGAATCGGGGAAAATGCTCTTGATAAGGAGAGCGTGTTCTATTCAGACATTAGCCTATCTCCTTCACCCACTCCACGAGTTTTAGCCGAGCGACTTCTTAGAGACAATATTAAGTCCATTATTGTAGTGGATAACTGTGCCCCCGACTTACATCGCGAACTTACTAATTTATGTAAAAGTAACAGCACAGCTAGAATCCTAACTGTTGAATACGACGTTAGGGAAGATCAGCCAGAGCAAACTGAAGTTTATACCTTAGAGCCAAGTTCTAGTGAGCTTATCGAAGCAATGATTTCATCAAGGTTCCCACATTTAAGTAAACAAACTGCTGGGAAAATCGCTGATTTCTCAGGAGGTAATGCAAGAGTAGCTAATGCGCTTGCCTCTACTGTTGGAAAAGATGAAAACATATCCAGATTAAAAGATGAAGAGTTGTTTAAAAGGCTGTTTCATCAGCGCCATGATTCTGATATTGGCTTAGAAAAAGCAGCCGAGGGCCTATCATTAGCTTATTCGTTTCAGTTGGAATCTGAAGATGAATTTAGTGAAGAGTTAAAGTTACTCGGTGAAATAGTAATGCTTCATCCTCATGAAATGTACAAGTTTGCTAAAGAGTTGAAGCGACGAAACTTAGCGCAAGAACGTAGCATTTGGATGGCGATATTACCTCACCCTATTGCGAATAGACTAGCCCGTTTAGCTTTGCAGAACGTCCCACATTCAAATGTTGTGAAGTTCATAAACAGCAATACACAACCAAGACTGCTCAAGTCATTTTCACGTCGTATTGGGTATCTTAATGATAGCGAAGAAGCTGTTAAGCTAGCATCATTGTGGCTAAAATCTGATGGAGTGATAGATTTACTTTTTAAAAAAGGTAATGACGACTTATCGATCTCATTGTTGGCCAATATTGCCCCAATTATTCCAAATGAAGTGCTCACCTATCTGGAGCAAAGAGCAAAATTTGATTCAACTTTCTTAAGTAGGGACAATCCTCATTACATATCAATTACAAGGCTTCTTCGCTCTCTAGCATATGAAGATGACTTGTTCAGTCAATGCTTTGATCTGCTCTGTCGTTTCGCATTATCTGAAAAAAAAGGGGAAAATAACAACTCTGTTAGAAGCTTACTTCGTAGTTTGTTTCAGCTTTATCTATCAGGTACACACGCCACATTGGAACGTCGAGTTAAATGCATTGGCAAACTCATAGATAGCACGAATGAAAGCGAAAGAGAACTGGGGTATGAGTTACTCGATAGCTCGCTAAATACTTCCCACTTTTCATCAAGTTATGGTTTTGATTTTGGTGCTAAATCAAGAGACTTTGGTTACGAGCCTCAAAGTCGAAATGATGTGCTTTCTTGGTATCGTGAATACTTATTGCTTATTCGTAATCTTGCTTCGTCAGCTAATGTTATTGATGAGCGTGTCAAAGAAGTTTTTGCTAGTCATATTAGAGCGCTATGGAAAATAGCTGAACTACATGATGATCTCGAATCCATATCCAAAAGCTTCTGTAGCAATGGGGGATGGCCACGAGGCTGGCTGGCTTTAGGGGCAACATTGCGGTTTGATTCAACATCAATGACGAAAGAGCACAAAAACCGACTTGAAATGTTAAGGGCAAATATTGCGGCTCAAGATCTAGACGGTCAAATGGAGCTATATGTATTTGCTGATAACCATGATTACTTCGGTCTTGATGAGCTAGATGAAGAAGGTGAAACGGTAAAATGGGGGTATGAAAAAGCTCAAGAACTCGCAGAAGAATTAGGCACACATGTTGCTCAAGAGCACTATGACTATCTTATAAACAAGTTAGCTCAGATTCTTACAACTATGAATACTAACAACCACCTATTTAGGTTTGGTCATGGAGTTGCGAGCGGAGTAAATGATATTGAAAAGGTATGGGGTGATATAGCCACCTGCCTAGAAAAACTAGATATCAAAAAAGTAAACTCGAACTTTGTCGGAGGTTTTGTCAGATACGTTTACGACAATGACTCAGATAAAGCACAACTGATTTTAGATTGCTTATTAAACAGCGATAAACTAAATCAGATATTCCCATTGGTGCAGTTTGGTTGCCCCCTAGATGAAGTTGCTGTAAGTAGGCTCATAACATCGTTAAAAAATAATACCTCTCCGAGCTGGATGTACCGAAATATGGCATCTGGTAGACGGCATGAATCAATATCTGACTCTGATTTAATTACTATCTTGGATTTGCTCTGGTTGCAACCAAATGGGCACAGCGCAGTTATTGAAATACTAACCATGCGGTTTCATGGATTGGAGAAACAAGCCAATTATGTTCCTAGTGTTGATTTGATTAAAAAATGCAGAGAGTTCTTACTGAAGCATGATTATAGCCGAGATCAACGAGACTATGGTGGCCGAGATTATTCTTTGACACAGATAGCTAAAGTATGTTTTTTGGAAGATAAGGCAGAGGAAGATGCTAACACTCTGTTCAAAAAACTGTTTGAAGGCATAGCTACTTATAAAGTTTATGCTTTTGACTATGGTGAGTTTCTATCAACTGTAATCGAACTACAGCCGACTCAAGCCTTAGATGTATTTCTCAAAGATGACAATGTGTTAGGTGAAATCACAACTAGTCATTTATCTAAAAAAACGAGTCCATTCTCTAAGATCCCTCTTGATAAAGCTATAGCGTGGTGCAAAGAATCACCAATATACAGATTTAAAACTCTAGCATCGTCGATCACTCCATATGAGAAGAATGGTGAACATCTTAAACTAACCAACTTGGCAAAAGCGCTAGTTAACAAAAGTCCTGAACCGTGGTTAGTGATTGAAGCTTTCGAAAGGGCTGCTATCCCAATGTCTTGGAGTGGTTCACGTGCATCTATAATTGAACAAAGAGCTGAAATATTTGAGGAGCTTCTTTCCCATGAAAACCCTGATGTTGTAGAAAGCACCAAAATAATACTTAGCAAGCTAGAAAAAAGGGTAGAACGAGAAAAGGTCGACGAAGAGTTAGAGTCAAGGCAATCAGAAGAACGGTTTGAATGGTGAATTTAGAGGAATACTGGTTAGCTTTTGCTCATTAGAGAGTTAGCCATATATTTCCTAATCCAAACCTCAAAATCTAAAGTAAAGACTCTAGCTTACTTTTGTCCAACATCGAGCTAGCTGATGTGGCTAGCTCAACTAGTATGATACTTTAATACTCAGTTGTAGATCAATTTAGACTTGGTAGTAGCAATTAGTATTAATCTTAATTATTGATCAAGTTTAACCTAAAATGGTACACACAGGGTTAATTAGCTGTTTAGTATGAGAATTTATTCCTCTCAAACATTAAGAAACCAAAAAGTCTAAATCAATGGTGATTTTTTCGCATGCTCTTGAATTAGTGTGGTATCACAGATTGGTAGCTCAGCATGAACATTAACCTGTTGAATCTTTGTTGAAAAAATCAATGACGAGTTTGGACATCTCCTTTCTACGCAACGTTGGCAACACCTGCTTGAATCAACCCAGAAAGGAGCAGATATACATGCTTTCTCACGTACTCCAAACCTGAGCTCAATACATTTTCCGTAGCACTCAATAAACGAATTGAAAGTGTCTCTCTTTACGGTAAATAAGCCTTTTAACAAGTTTCCGAGATGAACTGGGTGAGTATCCTTAAATCTGCCATCAACATGAATAAAATGGGAGGATAATGCATTCAAACTGCGATACCCAGAAGCTTCCGCCAGCTCTTCAGTGAGAAGATGGAGTCTACGTCTTATCCACTTTAATAAGCTTTGCGCTAAACAGGGAGCAGCTTTCAAACTGAATACATTTTCATCACTTTGGCATGGCAAAGCAGGACGGTCACAGACGAGTGAACCCAGTTTCTTTGAACCAAGAAAACTACCAGCTAAAACAGCTCTTAACTCAGCATAATGATTTCGTTTTAATAAAACTTTAACGAGCAAGGCTTCATTGTGAATTCTACACTTACGATCGACTAACCAGTCGTACTTAAAGTAAGCAGCACCATATTGCTTGATCTGCTCTTGTATGCAAGTTGGACAGAAGGCTATCGGGTAATCACCAAACTTTTTAGCAGTTGACCTTGCTGTATAGAATACGTCAGAGAGGCCTCTTGTAATGAGCCTTGGATCAGAAAATACCGTAGTGCTGGGTTTAGCAATACCGGAGTTTTTAACTAAAAGATAAAGGCTATGTTCACTAAATGGCTCATACCAATAGAGTGTTGATCGCAAAACTCCGGGGGTGTGTATCCATCTGCCGGAACATCCAACAATATTAGAGATGTCACAAACCCCATATATTATGTGGTGCCTAAGGATGAAGCTATGCGCAGACTCTCCGGGCAGCGGGACTATCATAAATTTAACTCATCCTCCCTCCTTCAACAGACCCATGCTCACTATTATCCCCCCCATCAACTAATGGCTCAATACATACCTTATGAGGACTATATAAACGAAAGCTCTTCTATAGTGTTGTTTTGCTTAACCATGAATACTCAATGGCTGCATAGCGTGTGAGTGCATTATCAAAAGGATCTTATGGGGATATTTCTAGAGTAGAGCATGGTGACAAACTAGGTTCGTTGTTTTCCACGCGGCCTCGGCTGTGTCGCAGGAGGTAACATGCGCTCTAACCATTCATGATCATTATGATAAAGCCAGAAAAAAGCCGCACTGCAATCTCTTTTGATTTCCCGCCTCAATGCTCTTGGGTTCATCTGTCGATAACGTAGAACTTGAACCCTACTTCGACGCCGCTTCGATTCAAAGTGGCACAGCTTGCGCCATTTAACTAGATCAGGATCTGTTGATATCAACTGTTCGACCGAGCCGACACCGATGCTACAAATTTGAGATATTCGCCGTCGGTGCACCCCAAGGCCCGCTAGCCTGAAGATTCTCTGTTGAAGTTCTTCATTCAACTGCTTTGGCTTAAGGTTTAATTTGACTCCGTATACTGCTGCCAAACGCTTAAGGTAGCATCGGCTCTTTCCTGTCATCCTGTAAACGGCTGCCAGAGAGAGGCCTTGCTTCAGTAACGTCAAACCTTGTTTTTCATCCTCCCTTTGCTTGTTGTTTGTCGCTTCATGTGAGTTGGACTCTGCAATCGGTGCAGGATATAGCAGCATATCTTCCGCTGACCTGAACAACCATGCTCCAAATAAGAGATGCCTAAACGGGTGACAACTAGCCCCGTCGGACAACAATGTTGATATGTAGTGATAGTCACTATTGTGTCGCGGAAAAAGCGACTTCTGAGGCGGGTACGTTGCTAGTCCAGATGTGAATGCCCTCATTAGAGGTTTTCTTCGAACACATCCATTTGGTGTGATATAGCCAAGTTCATATAGTCTTGTACGGTATTTCTCCGCCATATCACCGGTAGCAGGCTGCGGGCGCTTAAGCTGAAACAACAGTTCTGCACCAAACTGTGCGACATCGTTTTCAAAAGCGGTAGCAGCCTGGGCCTTACGAGGGTCTAAAGGCGGGAGCCCCTCATTTAACCGCTGCCTCGTTTTCAATTCAGTGGACATTAGCCGCACACGGTGTATCCAACATGAAGTTGTGCCAGGAATTTGATGCGCCCGATGCCAATAAGCGACACCAATTCTGAACAAGTCTTCTGAAACACAAAGAGGACACCACTTTAAGTGCAACGCCCCACCACCACAAAAAGATGGCAGTTGGCTGTGACGAATCGCCCTTGCACCATCTCCACGAAGTAAATCCTCTTTCAGTGAACTTGCATGTTGTGGAAGGTAGAAGAAAAACAATGGTGCCAATGTCTGGCATGTTAGTAACTTTCCAGCATCTTCATTGGCTAATTTAGCGATGCTGGAGATACCCGCCGTTAAGAAAGGATGTAAGGAAGAGCGGCTGGAGCCTAATACTCGTAGGCAAAAAGAACACGAAGACTCCCCACTCAAAAGAAGGTGACGTATCAAGCGTCCTAAAAGGAGTTCATCTGGAAAGGCCCGAGGCAGCTCCATACACCCCTCAAAATCTACCCAAAGATCTGCAGAGGGTCATCACAGAGAACACCTGCTTTTTTCAGTATTTCGAGCGGGTTCTTTGCATCCGATGCTCTCTGGAAAAGGTCGAAGTCCTTAATCTCCTCATAAAGGTTATCCAGATTCTTTAACTCAATTATTCGCTCAGCAAATTCAGGGTGATGTGGTTTGGTTAAATCGCCTGGAATGGTGACTAGTTTTCCTTTTGAGGTTGTCAACTGAGGCTTAGGCTTACCTGCATTTTCGTTAACTGACGGTAAGGGAGCCTTTGGCTCCGAAGACTCACTGCGCCGTTTAAGCACCGAAATTTTGCTGTCTCGTTTGATTTTATCTACTGCTGGTTTGGATAAGCGGATAACAATACTTGCGCCATGTCTCAAGGCACTTGGAGTCAACACTTCATCGCCACTGCCTATTAGTACCCGTTGCGTCGCCTGATAAATCCTTACCGCTAAATCCATATTGCCGACTGACAAATCAAACAATGTATCGCTTAGCTCGTCAGTCAAAGGTGTGGGAACATTTGTCCATTGCAACTGCCAAAGCTCCTCGATAAACAGCTCCCATTCTTCATCATTTTTCATCAACTCGACATCAAAGTATCCACTGCTTTCTGCACGACGCGCTGCTTTTAGTGTTTTGCTTAGCAGGTTGTTGAAAGGTGGGTTAGCACAGAACAGTAGGGGTATACCGAGGTTATTGACGAGATTGTGCAAAAAACCAATTAATCTATCTGCGCCTCCCGCTTTTGCTAGATTGAGGTTTTGCATCTCATCAATGACGAGAATACCCAAAAAGCTCGATTTCATCTTTGCTTCAATTTGGCTGATCAAAGCTGCGATGGTGCTTGCTGGTTTCGTCTGTGGTATGCCAAGTTTTCGATCAAGTTCTTCGAGTATCCGATAGCAAAGTCCCTTTACACTTGAATCATCAGGACAGTCGACCTTTATCCATATAACTTGACGCAGGGGAAGCAGTTTGTCTTCATAATATGAATGCTCCACTGTATCTGGAAAACACCCTAGAACTTGCTCCAGCATACAGGTTTTTCCCACTCCACTTTCTCCAATCACGGTGATGCCAGAACCTTTTGGCTTAAAGTATCCCGTGACAGGTTCTATGTCTGGACGTTCCTCTTCCGAATAATGTAGAAAGTTCATCGTAGTTGGCGACAAAGGATTTTTCGCTGAATAACCTTCCTTTATCGCCATTTCAACAGCCCGAAAAACCTCTAAGTAAACAGGCAATGGCTGTCTTAATTCTCTAAGGCGAGATACATATTCAACCCTTTCTAACGGACCCAACTGAGTCTCTTCATAGTGACAAGAGGGATAGTAGCTCAGCTTTTCTGCCAACTCGCTATCACGTAATTTGGGAGGAAGAGCCTCGATTAGAGGGTTACCACAATGCTCAGGCAGAATTGCTCTTTGATAAACGGCCGCTGCTCTATTCATTTAGACTCACCTTTCTTGCGCTTTAACAGAGAGACGACATTCTTTCTTCTTTCGTCATTGAGTTTGTCAAACTCTGGCATTTCGGGGGCATGACACATATCATCCGCCTGTTCTGCCGTTACTCGTGCCTCAAGCACAGACTGCCTGCGGCGCTCCTTCATGCCTCTTATCTTTTCTGCTTTTGATTTTAAAGGGGGCGCTTTCGCTGATTCATTTTGAGCATTTTGAGTAATTTCTTTTCGGCGTTGATGGCGCTCAACAGACTTAGCGGTAGGCTTGGCACGATGCTTTTCCAGTTTCTTCCAGTCCTCAAAAAATAAAATATCTGCGTGATGGCGCTCATCAAATGACTTCGATGCTTTACGGAGCCAACATGGGGAGAAGCCCTCATCTGGCCTAAATCGAACGAAGATAAAGGAAGAGTTGTCCTGATCTATTCTTGCTTCTAAACGCCAACTGCTTCCAGCACGAGCGATAACTTTCCAGTCTTCAAAATCGGGATGATCAGACTCATAGTACATATCGTCATTTAACCTCACCCCTTTACTCGTCATAGAAACCCAGTCAGCTGGTAGGAGACGTGCTCTTATGATTGCCTCATCGGCTGTACTCAACGCATGTCGTTGTTTTAGAAGGTGAAGGTTCCAGTAATTAATAGGGGTAGGAGCTACCCCTTCCTCGATGAGCAAACTGCATTGACCCGCTAAGCTCTCAAAAACTTGACTGTTGTGTTCAAGAACCGCATCAATCAACAACGTATTAACCTCATCAAGGGTTAATACCGCTTCCATTCTTGGATCTTTATCACCGCGAATGTAGTGACGACCTCGGGTTGTCCCCATCAAATCATGGATAAGCTTTTCGTTTAATATGTTAAAACGATGCTCCACTATGCCTTTGAGTTCAGCTCGATAAGGCGGAGCTATGCTCAGGTGTCCAATCAAAGGAACTGCAAGATTTTCTGCATCCTGACAAATAAATTCACCACGATCGCATAGAAGTCTCTGCGGTATGTGATGACATGGCCATTCACTGTCCTCAATCTCGATGCCATATCGAGCACAGTATTCCTTTTTAGATATGAACGCATTGACCAACGCCTGACGGCCAGCTCGCCAAGATGCATATTCGAGAGACACATGAATGCCAACAATCATTCGGCTTTCTTTATCAACCACACAGTAAACAGTTGGCCTACCAAGCACATGATTACGACGGAACTCAGAAACCACATGTACATCCAAAACAGTCGCATCAAGCTCAAAACAGCTGCCAGGAACAGCCGTATGATCAGTAGCGGCCCCGCGAAGACCACGGCGATTTCGTTCAAAATCACCAGGTGAAGTTTGCTTCAGAATCAACTCCTGCTGAGGAATAAGCCTTTTAATCCAATATAAAAATGCTCGATATTGAGGAACGAGTGCTACCCTACCTTCCAAATCAGCGGCAATTAGTTCCTTTGCATAGAACTCCGTTAACATCTGGTCATAAACCTTCCGGAATGTCACTTTCTTACCTTTCATTCCGAAACGCTTCATAGCCTTTAGGAATATGGTTTTATCTTTCTCGCTAGTGTTAACACTTGGCGGAGCGGCAAGGCTTGGTGTGGATAGTCTTATTGGTGCCCCGCGTTTTACTTTACCCGCCACTCGCGCTTTTCCTGCTCCTCCAGAGTTCGTGTAAGCAGGTAAGAGTGCGTTGTATTCCTGACCATACTTCCAATAGAGATTTAGAGAGCGGTATAGCGCCTGAACATAAACACCCTGTTTTTTGGCATGTTCAGCTACTATTTTTGAGCGTGAATCCGTAACAAGTTTTAAAAGAAACCAGGGATCCGATATCAAGTCTTTGATTTGCTCTAGGCGGATATCACGTTTTTGCAGATGAGCAGACGGTACGTTGCTATCATCAGACAACTGGTAATGCGGCTTCGGGTATTTTTCGAGACTGATCGCCCCTTCTTCAGCCTGTCGGAGAAAAAATGGCAAATCAACAGCAGCTGGTCTTTGTAGTTTTGAGCCTTCCACAATTTGAAAGAGGACTACCGTGGCATAATCAGGATAGCAAGCCAATACTCGGTAAAGGCCATCATCAAAACCATCTATACCTGCTAATCTCCAAACACTATTAATCTCAACCTGCATAGTTCTGCTCCGAATCATCCATATCTACGCTTGTGACTTTGATTAAGCCTGTTTCCTCAATAGAATTGTTAAGGTCAACGGTTACTAGTTTTGTGGCTAAAAGGCTCTTCAATAACATCAATGATTCGTCTGAATCGATATCTAGCGCCTCAATAAACCCCTCACAAACGTCCTCTACCAAATATGTTCCTATGCGAACTAACAACTTTGCTTTATGCATCAGTGCTCTTGGATATTGACACCCTTGCCGAAGAGGAGAGGTGAACCACTGAATGTTTTTTGACTGAATCTGATTGTCTTCAGACATGACATAAATATGAAAGGGGATACCGAGCAATTGCCACCAGACTCTCTCAATATCGAGCTTTTCAGCCGTTCTCTTGTTGACGAGATTCGCAGCTGGTTTAACGCTTACAGCCTCATACCATTGTTTAACACCATCCGATCTGGTCAATAGGAAGTCTGTTGTGATTACGTTCCATTCTTTTGGCTTTGAGTAAGCAATGACAGGATGGTCGACACCCAGTAACTGAGCGATTTTGGTAGATAAATCTAAAGGTATTAGAGGGAACTGTTCGCGGATATCAATGATGGTGTCGCTAAACTCTGCGAGATAAAAAAACGAAGATTCATGTTCAGAAAGTGTGTGATGTACACGTCCTGTTTTTATGCCTTGAATCTTGGCACTGTGCCCATATGAACTTACATCTTGGACGCGAAGCCACGGCTTGTAGGCCTCTCGCACTCCCAAGCCGTACTTCTGCTTCAATGCTCGCTGGAAATCTGATAGCGAATCTAGTTTTCTGCGCCCAGCCAAAATGACCTCTATCCATTAGGTGTTTTAAAGGTCATTATAGCTTAGTGTACAAACTTTATTATTCCGAAATGGCCTTTGTGTACAAACTTTAGCACTTGTGTACAAACTTTATTGTTCCAAAACAGCATCATACATGCTGTCCGGCAACGAAGCCGGAGCTCCAGGCCCACTGGAAGTTGTAGCCGCCGAGCCAGCCGCTGACATCCATCACTTCCCCGATAAAATACAACCCCTTCACCTGTTTGGCTTCCATGGTTTTGGAAGACAATGAATCGGTATCAACGCCGCCCAAGGTCACCTCGGCCGTGCGGTATCCTTCGGTGCCGTTCGGCGCAACCGACCACTGGTGGAAATAAGTTGCCAGAGCCGTTAGCTCTTTGGCATTGAACTGCTTCAGCGGCTTGTCCTGGATCTCGCCGCGGGCAATCAGCACTTCGATAAAGCGCTTGGGCAGCAGCCGCGCCAGTGAATTTTTCAGGCTCTGGTTCGGATGCTTGTCCCGCATAGCCTCAAGTGTCTCCTGCAAATCCAGCTCCGGCAGCAAATTGATAGTGACCGCCTGGCCCGGCGTCCAGTAGGAGGAGATTTGCAGGATCACCGGGCCGGACAAGCCGCGGTGGGTAAACAGCAGGCTTTCCTTGAAACTGGTGCCATCGGATGCTTCCACCACCACTGGGACCGAGATCCCGGACAGCTCGGCATAAGCTTCTTTCTCTTCCTTGTGCAGGGTAAACGGCACCAGCCCGGCGGTCGTCGGCACCACCGGCAGGCCGAACTGCTCGGCCACCTGGTAGCCAAACGGCGTCGCACCCAGCTTCGGCATCGACAGGCCACCGGTCGCAATCACCAGCGAGTCACATGCAACCACATCGGTGTTGAGCATCAGGCGAAAGCCGGTCTCGGTTTGTTCAATCTGGTGGACGTCGGCCTGGTAGCGCTGCTGCACCGACGGCAAGTCACATTCCGCCAGCAGCATCTTGACGATGTCTTTGGCCGAGTCTTCGCAGAACAACTGACCGTGATCGCGCTCTTCGAAAGCGATCCCATGTTTGGCAACCATGGCAATGAAGTCCCATTGAGTGTATTGAGACAGCGCAGACTTCACAAAATGCGGGTTCCGGCACAGGTAGTTCCCGGCCGTGACATCATAGTTGGTAAAATTACAGCGCCCGCCGCCGGAGATCAGAATTTTCCGCCCCGGTTTCTTGCCGTGGTCCACCACCAGCACCGAGCGGCCCCGCTTGCCCGCTTCTGCCGCGCACATCAGCCCAGCAGCCCCGGCACCGATAATTACCACATCAAACTTTTCTGCCATATCCGTCCCGCTCACTACGCCAGCCCTTTTCTCAATCACGTTCGCCTGCCAATGAAAAAGGGATGCCCGCACACTGCTTGCATCCCTCAAAATCCGGGCTATTTTACCGCGACCGGGGCGGATTACCACCCTACTTTCTCATCAGAGCGCTGTACACCCAAGCGCTTCAGACCCGACACGTCACATCAGCGTGCATTTCACGCCAGTCGCTGCCTCCCCCGCCTACAAGCGGGCAGGCGGGCGTCAGACCCGGGCCATCCGGGCAGACTTGGCCACGGCCACATGCTCCGGCTCGGGGAGATGAACCGTCGAGGTCGGAAAGGCAAACTCCGCGCCGTGGCGCTCAACAATCTCGACAATTTTGAGCATCACATCCTGTTTGATCTCGTGGAACAACACCCATTGCGTGGTCTTGGTGAAGGTATACACCAGAATATCCAGCGACGACGGGCCATAGCTGTCAAAATTCACGATCAGGGTCTGGTTGGTATCAATATCCGGGTGCGCTTGCAACATCGCCTTGATATCGGCGGCCACATCCTCAACCACCGCGGCATCCTGGTAGCGCAATCCGACCTTTTGCTTAATCCGGCGGTTGAGCATCCGCGACGGATTTTCCACCACAATCGAACTGAACACGGCATTGGGCACATACAGCGGGCGCTTATCAAAGGTGCGGATCACGGTCATCCGAAAGCCAATCCGCTCCACGGTGCCTTCAATCTCGCGGTCCGGACTGCGGATCCAGTCGCCCAGCTTGAACGGCTTGTCAAAGTAAATCATGATTGCGCCGAAGAAGTTGGCCAGCAAATCCTTGGCCGCCATACCGACAATCAGACCACCGACCCCGCCGAAGGTCAGCACCCCGGACAAGCTCAATCCGAGATTCTGCATCATCACCAGGCCACCGATCACCAACACCATCAGGCGCAGCACCTTGGAGATAGCATTGATGGTGGTGACGTCCTTGGCGGTCTCACTGATTGCATCTTCGGCGTTGGTGATCAGCCGCAGCAGCACCCAGATGAAGGTCCACACCAACATCAGGTGCCGGACGACGGAGAGAAATTGCGTCGGATAGTCTGAGGTATTTTCGATCACCACGCCCAGTGAGAACGCGGCCGGCCAGAGCCAGATCAGCCAGCTGACCGGGCGCCGGACCGCATGGACCAGCGCATCGTCCCACACCAGCCGGGTTTTCCCGACCGCGACCAGCAAATGACGGGTCAGCAGGAGCCAGGCTCCCCACAGACAGGCGCTGAGCAACAGCAACAAGCCCACATTACTCATCCAGTCCTGGCTCACCCCACGCTCCAGGGCTTCCCACCATGCATATACTCTGTTCATAGCCACCGCTTTTCAAATTCTGGAACAAACGGCGATAAATTAATCGCAACGTTTTGTTCAATCAATGAAAAACCATGATCTATGCAGCAAGTGACACATTTATGAGCAAAACATTAAATGCCCAGATAGGCCACGACAAAAATGGATACCAAAAAGACCGTCAGAAATGTGCTGGCCAGGATGAACAGCTTACGCACCTTGACACACTTCTCCATAAAAATCGGATCATGGTGATTCTGGTATTGCTGGCTGCGGATATAGTGAAACAGGCGGATCTGTTTGCTGACATTCCCCTGGGAGGAGAAAAAGCCACGCCCGTCGACCTGTTGATAGAGAAGCGGATCACATTCGCGCATCACCGCCAGCAGGGTTTTTAACGTGCTGACATAGCGGGAAATATTCACGACTGCGACAAAAAAGAGAGCTAAAAGAAGCGCATCACCACTGATCATAACAACCCCCGAACAACGTGTCATCACAAGCTGGCCGGGCGAAGATCGGGGCACCTCACAGCGCCCCGGCGGCATTAGCCAGCTGGTGTATCCATCACGGATGACGATTCCGCTTTGGCCAGTGCAGAAAGATCTTTGTCGATAAAGAACAAAGCTTTACCGTCTTCACCAACCAGCTCAATCTTATCCAGGATACCTTTAAACAATTTTTCTTCTTCGTGCTGTTCTGCAACATACCACTGCAAGAAGTTAAACGTTGAGTAGTCTTGGGAGGTAAACGCGACATGAGCCAGAGTGTTGATCTTCTGAGTAATGAACTGCTCATGCTCATACGTTTCGCGGAATACATCCCCCAGCGATTTAAACTCATGCTTCGGCGCTTCAATCGCACCCAGAATTGGCATCGAACCGGTTTCGCTCACATAGGTGAACAAACGTTGCATATGCTCCATTTCTTCGACCGCATGGGCTCGCAAAAACTCGGCGGCCCCTTCAAACCCTTTGTCTTCACACCAAGCGCTCATCTGCAGGTACAGGTTCGAAGAAAAGAACTCCAAGTTGATTTGCTCGTTAAGTTTTTCAACCATTGCCTGAGCTAGCATCGCACTACTCCTATCTATTCTAGTGTATACCAATCCCATAGATTGGTAAGAAATCGCCGATAACCCATTGTCACAATGCGACATTGAGAATGCAACTCAAAGGGTTCCTTTTCGAAGATCGCCCGCTTTGCCAGGCAACCAGGATGCGATCAGACCGATATTTTTCCATCCGGTTCAATGCTAGCATGAGTGCTAACATATGACACGGAGTGCAAATAATGGCCTATCAACACATTATGGTGGCAGTCGATCTGTCTGACGACAGCTATACTCTGGTTGCCAAGGCAGCTGAATTGGCGAAAGCACTGGATGCCAGGCTTTCGCTGATCCATATTGATGTGAATTATGCCGAACTGTATACCGGCCTGATTGATATCAACCTGGCCGAAGCCCAGCATCGCATGGCGGAAGATGCCCAGAAGCAGTTGCAATCGCTGGCTGACAAAGCCAACTACCCGGTTGCTCATACCCTGGTCGGCAGCGGCGATCTCAGCGAAGAAATCTGCCAAGCCATCAACGACATCAACGTTGAGCTGGTCGTTTGTGGCCACCACCAGGATTTCTGGAGCAAAGTGCTCTCTTCAGCCAAGCAGCTGATCAACCGCACCCCGGTCGATTTGCTGATGGTGCCGCTGAAATAAGTCAGCCTTTGCCCCGACCTGAAGCGATCTCCCGGGATCGCTTTTTTATGCCCGCTGCCACGCTTCACCAGCGCCTCTTGCCGCTCAACGCAATACCCTATTCGTACACCACCTTTTGATTTGTGATATTTCAGCACCGCAGGATCAGGTACACTGGCCGCCTTCATCATCTGGAATCGAATTGTTGCTATGGGATATTTATCTGCCGTCACCCTGCTGTGGGCGTTTTCGTTCAGCCTGATCGGGGTGTATCTGGCCGGACAGGTCGACGCCTGGTTCTCGGTCCTGACCCGGGTCAGCCTGGCTGCCCTGGTGTTCCTGCCGTTTCTGCGTAAACAGCACCTGCGCCCGGCCCTGGCCCTGAAACTGATGTTTGTCGGTGCCTGCCAGCTCGGGCTGATGTACTGCTTTTACTACCAGTCTTTCCTCTACCTCAGTGTGCCGGAAGTGCTGCTGTTTACCATTTTCACCCCGGTTTATGTCACCCTGATCTACGATCTGCTGCATAAGCAGTTCTCGGCGTGGTACCTGCTGACAGCGGCCATTGCCGTGCTGGGCGCGGCCGTCATCAAGTTTGAGGGGATCAACGAAGACTTCGTCGTCGGCTTCCTGATTGTCCAGGGGGCCAACCTGTGCTTTGCCATCGGCCAGGTCGGCTACAAGCGGATCATGGAGCAGGAGCAAGCCGATCTGCCGCAGCATACCGTATTCGGCCTGTTCTACCTTGGTGCCATCTGCGTCGCGCTGCCGATGTTCCTGCTGTTCGGCAACACCGAGAAGCTACCGACCACAGATACCCAATGGGGCATTCTGATCTATCTCGGCATCGTGGCCTCCGGTCTGGGCTATTTTATCTGGAACAAAGGGGCAACGCTGGTCAACGCCGGGGCCCTGGCCATCATGAACAATGCACTGGTCCCGGCCGGTCTGATCGTCAATATCCTGATCTGGAACCGCGATTTCGACTATCCGCGCCTGATTGCCGGCGGGGTGATCATCATTGCCTCGCTGTGGCTCAATGAAACCTGGGTCAAGCGCAAAGTCGCGACTGCGCGCGCCTGAGGCACCAGCCACTACGGCTGATATGGCGACCGCAAAAACAACAAAGGCGAGTCTCAGACTCGCCTTTTTGCGGTACAGCTTTTACTACACAGCTTTTACGGCGCGGCTTTTACATCACAGCCGCTGCGCTCCGGCAGGATCAGATGAACGCAAACGCGTCGGCAAACATCCGCTCGCGCTCGGCACCTTTCTCCGCGGTGAACTGCTCACGCGCCGCACCGGCCATTTCAAACCGGCCGCACAGATAAATGTCGTACGCCGACAGGCTGACAAAATCGTCACTGACCGCTTCAAGCACATTGCCGACTTTCCCCTGCCAGTTTGCCGGCGCAGTTTCCACCACCGGCACATAAGTCAGGTTGCGGTGTTGGGCTGCCAGGGCTTGCAGCTCCTCATGGGCATACAGCTGGCATTCATCCCGGCCACCCCAGTAGACGAAGATCGGCTGGGTGACACCGCGGCTTAAGCAGTTATCCAGGATACTGCGCACGTACGAGAATCCGGTGCCGCCGGCAATCATCAGCAGTGGTTTGTCGCTGTCTTCCCGTACCCAAGCTTCGCCATGCGGCGCTTCCACGGTAAACGGACGTCCGGCGGCCATGGCTGCTTTCATCGCATCAACCACTTCCATCGCAAACGGGTTGTGGTCGGCCGCACCGATGTGCAACTCAATCTCACCGGCACGGCACGGGCTGCTGGCGATCGAAAACGGACGCTTGTCTTTTTCACCCATCACCGCCAGCAGGTACTGGCCGGCTTTGTAGTCCAGGTGCTGTTCAGGCTGAAGCAGAATACGGTAGGTATTACATGCAAGCGGTTCAACTGACTTTACTTCGCATTGTATTGACATTGTTTTCCTCTAGTCTAACTGGAGTACCAGGTCGCTTTTGGCCGTGGCCTGACAAGGAAAGATCCAACCTTCGGCTTGCTCATTCTCAGTAAGCATAGGTTCTAGCTGGTGACTTATCTCGCCAGAGATTTTGCGGCACAGACACATGGCACACACGCCGACCTGACACCGGTTAGGAAACGCGACGCCTGCGTTGAGCGCTGCCTGCAAAACAGTCTCCTGCTCGTCGGCAAAAAACGTGATTTGATGCGGCAACAGGCGTACTTGGTGCATATCGGTCACTCATCTGGCCGGCATCACTGCCGACCGCTTTCGGTTGATCTTGCTTGTTCTTGATCTTGCTGATAGTTGATCGAGCTGTCGATCGCTCTTGCTTTCAGTGTACTGGCAATCGGTGTCGCTGGCTCGCCGCTTAACGCAGGATGCCGAGCGTCTCCCAGATCGCATCGACCTTGGCCACGACCGCCGGTGCTTTGGCGATCGGGGTGCCCCATTCACGTAGCACCTCATCCGGCCATTTATTGGTGGCATCCAGCGCCATGCGCGATCCAAGGTCGGACTCGCCCATGTGGGTATCCCGGCTCGGATCCATCCGGGTGGTCACCGCCCAGATCACATCATGCCAGTCCCGGACATTGACATCCTCATCGCAGAGGATCAGGAACGGGGTACCGAGCTGCGGCGTCAGCACCGACCATAGTCCGTCGATCAAGCGGCGGGCATGATCCGCCGCCGTCTTCTTCATGCTGACCATCACCATCCCGCCCGCGGCCGCCGGCGGCAGGTAGCAATCCACCACCTCAGGAAACTGCGCCTGAATGGCCCGGGTGATCGCCTCGCCGTCGAACGCTGCGGCATCCACAACCGCCGACCGATCAGCAGTTGGCGTGAGCGCTGTTTCAGCCTCCCATTTCCGGGTGGCATCCAGACCCATTTTCGACCCCAGCCCCACCACAGGAGAGGCAAAGTCGAGCGAATCAATCGGTGTACTGTCGATCATCAGCGTATCACGCGCCGGCGCCATCCGGGTGCTCATCGCCTGAACCACACTGTTCCAGTCCCGCGCATCGACGTCTTCGTCACACACAATCACGAACTTGGTGTACATGAACTGGCGCAGGAACGACCACACGCCCATCATCACCCGCTTGGCATGGCCCGGATACTGCTTCTTCATAGTCACCACGGCCATCCGGTACGAACAGCCTTCCGGCGGCAGATAGAAGTCGACGATCTCCGGGAACTGCTTACTCAGGATCGGGACAAACACCTCATTGAGCGCCACGCCCAGCACCGCAGGCTCATCCGGTGGACGGCCGGTGTAGGTACTGTGGTAGATCGGATCCTTGCGCATCGTGATATGGGTAATGGTGAACACATGGTGGCGTTCGACCTCATTGTAATAACCGGTATGGTCGCCATACGGCCCCTCATCGGCAAACTCATTCGGGTCGATGTAACCTTCCAGAACCATTTCCGCGCTGGCCGGCACATCCAGATCGTTACTGATGCTCTTGACCACCTCGGTTTTGCTGCCGCGCAGCAACCCGGCGAAGGCATATTCAGACAGGGTATCGGGCACCGGCGTCACCGCCCCGAGAATCGTCGCCGGATCAGCGCCAAAAGCGACCGAGACCGGGAACGGCTTGCCCGGATGGGTTTCCATCCAGTCGCGCAAATCCAGCGCGCCGCCCCGGTGGGCCAGCCAGCGCATGATCACCTTGTTTTTCCCCAGCTTCTGCTGGCGGTAAATACCCAGGTTCTGGCGTTTCTTGTTCGGACCACGGGTCACGGTGAGGCCCCAGGTTAGCAGAGGGGCTACATCACCGGGCCAGCAACTCATCACCGGCACTTTATCCAGATCAACCTCGTCACCTTGCCAGACAATCTCCTGGCACGGCGCCTTGCGCAGCCGCTTGGCCGGCATGTTCAGTACCTGCTTGAACACCGGCAGCTTGTCGATGGCATCCCGGAAACCACGCGGCGGCTCCGGCTCTTTGAGATACGCCAGCAACTTGCCGACTTCACGCAACTCCAGCACGTCCTCGCGGCCCATACCGAGCGCCACCCGTTTCGGGGTGCCGAACAGGTTGGCCAGTACCGGCATGTCGTAGCCGATCGGGTTTTCGAACAGCAGCGCCGGGCCACCGGCACGCAGGGTGCGGTCACAGATTTCGGTCATTTCCTGATCCGGATCGACCGGGTGGGTGATTCGCTTCAGTTCCCCGGCCTGCTCCAGATAGTGGATAAAATCTCGCAGATCCTTGAATTTCATAGGCTCGTGATTCTCGTTATCTTCAGCGCGCCAAATCCCGGCACCGTATCGTCACGGGCCGGGATCTGCAATAAATTGGGCGTCATTATAACGAGTTGTTAACCTGAGCACACTGGGAAAATCAACCCCAAGCCCTAGGGTTCAAGGGCTAGGGCTGCTTGTAAGTGCTTTTTGCGCAACGGATTCCGGCTATCTTCCGCCAACTGGGCCAGCCATTGACGATACCCATGGCGGGCCAGCTCCGAGGCCACCAGATGGCCGTCATCGACCTCGTCCAGTTTCTGGGTCAGGAAAGCGCGAGCCTCTGCCGGTAAAGGCTTGAGCGTGATCAGAGCCTTATAGGCCAGCGGTTTGAGGGAAGGGTTCATCGTGGCCGCCATCAGCTGGGTCACGGCCGTCGGTTCCGGTGCCTGGCTCGCCAGCCGGTTCAACTCAGCCTGGCTGTAGCGATCCGTGCGGCGCCGCCACAGCAGATGATACATGCCCGGATCACCGGATACCGCAGCCAGATGCGCGATCACCCCGTTATCCGGCAGCCACATCAGCTGGCTGTCTGCGGCAAACTGGGCCACCAGATTGGCGACCGCCTGCGCAGAGAGTTGCGGCAGGTGTTGCAAAAAGAGATCCCGACGGGTTTGCTGGGTATGGAGATCGCCAGCGAGCCAGCGTGACAACACCAGCTCACCGACTTCGGCCTGGGCTACCATCTGTTGTCCGAGCTGGGTTTCCTGCCACTGCCGGACTAAGCCACGGGCTTGGGCCGGATAATGAAAAGCAGATTGGGTAATTTGGTAGCCATCACCCTGCTCCACCACCGTAAAAGCCTGCTTGCGCTCGGCCTGCGCCTGGAGCCAGTCCGCTTTGGCCTGATCCAATGCCCCGTGGGCCATCGCATGGGCCACCAGCTGACCCCGAACCGCTTCCTGCTGCAGAAGTGGCAACTGGGATAGATTGAATTCCAGAGCCCGGAAATCGCTGCGATTGTAGAGTTTGGTCAGGGCCGTCACCCGATCCTGGACCCGGGCCGAGGCCGCCACTTGTGCCAGCTGCTGCTGGGACACTTCCTGGGCGGCCACCGCCGGGTGCAAACTGCCTGCGAACAACAGCAACATGAGACCCCATGTTTGTCGCATCATCACCACCACCTCCTTATGGTGAATAAAGAATCATCCGTCTCGCCCCCGGCCAACCGCCATCCTGGCAGCGCGCGGGCATTCCTTGCGAGTACGCGCAGTATAGTGTCTCTGTGTGTCGAAAGGATGACAGTGTCGCCATCACAACCGCTTTCCTTTGCCGCGCCGACACAGACAGACGACTCCGCCGATTATGCGACAAGCACCGATAATAAAAAACGCCACACAAGGTGGCGTTTAAATAAACTGTGAGTCAGCCGACGAAATTAAGACTTCTGGCGACGCATCGCATCGAAGAACTCATCGTTGGTCTTGGTCATCGACAGCTTATCGATCAGGAATTCCATGCTATCGGTTTCACTCATCGGGTGAACGATCTTGCGCAGGATCCACATTTTCTGCAGCTCATCAGCTTTTGCCAGCAGCTCTTCGCGGCGGGTGCCTGAGCGGTTGAAGTCAATCGCAGGGAAGACGCGTTTTTCTGCAATCTTACGCGACAGGTGCAGTTCCATGTTACCGGTACCCTTGAACTCTTCGTAGATCACTTCGTCCATCTTCGAGCCGGTATCGACCAGCGCGGTGGCAATAATGGTCAGGCTACCGCCTTCCTCAACATTACGGGCCGCACCGAAGAAACGCTTCGGACGGTGCAGGGCGTTGGCATCCACACCACCGGTCAGGACTTTACCGGAAGACGGCACCACGGTGTTGTAGGCACGGGCCAGACGAGTGATGGAGTCCAGCAGGATCACCACATCTTTTTTATGCTCAACCAGACGCTTGGCTTTTTCGATCACCATTTCTGCAACCTGAACGTGACGGGAGGCCGGCTCATCGAAAGTCGACGCGATCACTTCCCCTTTCACCAGACGCTGCATCTCGGTGACTTCTTCCGGACGCTCGTCAATCAGCAGAACCATCAGCTCACATTCCGGGTGGTTGTAAGTAATGCTCTGTGCAATATTTTGCAGCAGCATGGTTTTACCCGCTTTCGGCGGTGCCACGATCAGACCACGCTGACCTTTACCGATTGGCGATGCCAGATCCAGGACACGCGCAGTAATGTCTTTCGTCGAACCGTTGCCGCGCTCCATACGCATACGCTCGTTCGCGTGCAGCGGGGTCAGGTTTTCAAACAGGATCTTGTTACGGGCGTTATCCGGCTTATCGTAGTTCACCTCGTTCACTTTCAACAGCGCGAAGTAACGCTCGCCATCTTTCGGCGGACGGATCTTGCCGGAAATGGTGTCACCTGTGCGGAGGTTGAAGCGGCGGATTTGGCTAGGAGAAACGTAGATGTCGTCGGGACCGGCAAGGTAAGAACTGTCTGCTGAGCGGAGGAAGCCGAAGCCGTCTTGAAGGATTTCCAGAACACCATCGCCAAAAATGTCCTCACCACTTTTTGCATGCTGTTTGAGAATTGCGAAGATGATGTCTTGTTTTCTCAAACGCGCCAGGTTCTCGAGTCCTAAGCTTTCTCCAAGCGCAACCAACTTGGAAATAGGTTGGTTTTTCAGTTCTGTTAGATTCATAGTGGTGGGTTTCTTGTCAGTCAAAATCGGGGTTCTATGTTAGTTGAGATAGGGTCGACCAATGGGGCTGGTCAAGGAATGAACGAATATACAATTAACGTGCAATAAGTTAGCACTAAAGATGCTGTTCGTCTAGCATAGTCGGAAGTCAAACCATGCACAACGAGAAATTGTGCATGGTTTACTGAAAGCGGCTTACAGGTTCGCGTCCAGGAACTCTTTCAGCTGAGTTTTGGACAGGGCGCCGACTTTGGTCGCAGCCACACCACCGTCTTTCAACAACAGCAGCGTCGGAATACCGCGAATCCCAAACTTCGGCGGAGTGCCTGCATTTTGGTCGATATTCAGTTTGCCGATCGTCAGCTTACCTTCGTACTCATCCGCAATTTCGTCAAGAATCGGGGCAATCATTTTACAAGGCCCGCACCATTCAGCCCAAAAATCGACTAAAACAGGGCCCGCAGCATTAATTACATCGCTTTCAAAACTTGCGTCTGTCAGCTGCACAATCTTGTCGCTCATCTTCCACTCCAATGGTTGATTTTGTTGGCTGATTTGATTTTAACCAGCAAATCGATGCTCTATTTGAATGGAATCCGTTTCGTATTGCAACCCTAAGCTGATATTCTATACGAATGAAGACGACTCACATCACAGAGCAGAAATTTGCCGACCTGGGATTACACCCCCTGGTATTACAAGGACTGGAAGCCAAAGGATTCCATCATTGTACGCCGATCCAGGCGATGGCATTGCCGGTAGTGCTCACCGGCCGAGACATTGCTGGTCAGGCTCAGACAGGGACCGGAAAGACCCTGGCTTTCCTGACGGCGACTTTCAATCAATTGTTGCTGAATCCGGCGCCGGAGGACCGTAAGCAAAATCACCCCCGTGCCATCATTATGGCACCTACACGCGAGCTGGCCATTCAGATTTTCAATGATGCCCAGCCGTTGCTCGACAGTACCGGCCTGAAAGCCGGCCTGGCCTATGGCGGCGAAGCGTATGAGAAGCAACAGAAGACGCTGGAAGAAGGCGTCGATATTCTGATCGGCACCTGTGGCCGGATCATCGACTTTTATAAGCAGCGCGTCATTGACCTGTGCTCAATTCAGGTCGTGGTGCTGGACGAAGCCGATCGCATGTTCGATCTGGGCTTTATTAAAGACATTCGCTTCCTGTTCCGTCGTATGCCGGCACCGCAAGCACGCATGAACATGCTGTTCTCTGCCACCCTGTCCTACCGGGTGAAAGAGCTGGCATTCGAACACATGAACAACCCGGAAAGCGTTGTGGTCGAACCGGAGCAGAAAACCGGCCACCGGATCAAAGAAGAGCTGTTCTACCCGTCGAACCAGGAAAAAATGCGCCTGCTGCAAACCCTGCTCGAAGAAGAATGGCCGGATCGCGCGATCGTTTTTGCTAATACCAAGCACCGCTGTGAAGATATCTGGGCCCACCTGGCCGCCGATCAGCATCGCGTGGGCTTGCTGACCGGTGATGTGCCGCAGAAAAAACGCGTGCGGATCCTGGAACAGTTCACCCAGGGTGAAGTCGATATTCTGGTGGCGACCGATGTGGCTGCCCGCGGCCTGCACATCCCGCAGGTGACGCATGTCTTTAACTACGATCTGCCTGACGATGCCGAGGACTACGTGCACCGCATCGGCCGGACCGGACGTGCCGGGGCCAGCGGCCATTCCATCAGCTTTGCCTGTGAAGAATATGCCATTAACCTGCCGGCCATCGAGCAGTACATTGAACATTCGATCCCGCTGTCCAAGTACGACAGTGAAGCGCTTCTGACCGATCTGCCGGCACCTGTCAGCATCCCGCGCGCACCGCGCCAGGGTGGCAACCGCCGCAGTGGCTCATCGCAGCGCACAGGTCAGGGGCAATCGCGCCAGCGTAGCCGCCGTCGTCCACCACAGAAACAACAATAAGATAAGCTATGGAAAGAACCGTCTCCCCGCTGTATGCCGCCATTGACTTAGGCTCGAACAGTTTCCATATGTGGATCGTCCGGGAAGTCGCCGGCAGCGTGCATACCCTGGCAAAGATCAAGCGCAAAGTGCGCCTGGCCGCCGGGCTGAACGAACACAACGAGCTCAGCGATGACGCCATGCAACGCGGCTGGGACTGCCTGAGCCTGTTTGCCGAACGACTGCAGGATATCCCGGCGGAGCGGATTCGGATTGTCGGTACCGCAGCCCTGCGGACCGCCGTCAATGCCGATGTATTTCTTTCCAGAGCCCAAACGATTCTGGGCCATCCGATCGCCATTATTCCCGGCGAAGAAGAAGCCCGGATCATCTACCAAGGCGTTGCCCATACCTCCGGTGGCGGCGGCAAGCGCCTGGTGGTAGATATCGGCGGTGCCAGTACCGAAGTAGTGATCGGCGAAGGACTTGATGCCAGTGCCCTGACCAGCCTGAAAATCGGCTGTGTGACCTGGCTTGAGCGCTATTTCAAGGATCGCTGCCTCAACACAGAAAACTTCGAAGCGGCAATTCAGGCAGCCAAGCTGGCGATTGAGCCGATGATTGAGCACTACCAGTCACTGGGCTGGGAGACCTGTGTCGGCGCCAGCGGCACCGTGCAGGCCTTGCAGGAAATTATGCTGGCGCAGGGGATGGACGAGCTGATCACCCTGCCCAAGCTCAAACGTATGCAACGCCAGGCGATGCAATACAAGCATCTCGAAGATCTGGATATTGAAGGACTGACCCTTGAGCGCGCCCTGGTGTTCCCGAGCGGCCTGTCGATTCTGATCGCGATTTTCGAAACCCTGGGCATTGAGTCCATGACCCTGGCCGGGGGTGCCCTGCGCGAGGGCATGGTGTACGAAATGATGAATCAAATGCGCCATCATGACGTACGCACCCGAACCCTGGACAGCCTGCATGCCCGCTTCCAGCTCGACAGCCAGCATGCCGAGACGGTCACCCAAACGGCGATGGCCCTGCTGGCCAGCTGTGAGCCGCACTGGCAACTGGAGCCGCAGGCCGAGTGTCTGCTCCATGCGTGTACCTCCCTGCATGAGATTGGCACCTGTATTGAGTTCAAGCAAAGCGGTGAGCACGCTGCCTATCTGATCCATCATCTTGATCTGCCCGGCTTCACTCGGGCCCAGAAGCATCTGATTGCCGAACTGTTGCGCCGCTTCCGCGAGCAACTGAGCAGCCTGCCGGAGCAACATGCGGTCTCGGCCCAGACAGCCACCCGCCTGCTGCGCTTGCTGCGCCTGGCCGTGATCCTGTGTCACCGCCGCGACGACAGCAACCAGCCCCCCGCCACCCTGGCAGTCAAGGACAACCAACTGACCCTGACCCTCCCGGCACACTGGCTGGCCGACAACCCGCTCACCCGGACCGAGCTGCAACAGGAAGCCAACCGCCAAACCGATATGGGTTGGCCCCTGACGTTGATCGAAAGCTAACAGGCTCCAAAACAAAAAAGCGCCAAACAAAAAAAGCACCCGACCGGGTGCTTTTTTATTGGCTGAGTTCAGCGCAGGAATTTCACCTCAGAGCAAAGAGGACACGCGGCGTTGATAACTATCAATGCGCACGCTACCACACCGAACTCGCCAAGATCTAATTTGGAATTCAAACGCCGGAATTTAGCTCAGATTCAAAGAGAAAGCGCGCAGTTGATAACCATCAATGAGCACTTTCGATACAGAAGCTGAGCTAAATAACCAGTTTGAAACCTAATTACCCGGTGATGCCGGAATGACGGAGCAAAGCATCAATCTTCGGCTCCCGGCCCCGGAAGCGCTTAAACAGCGCCATCGGCTCTTCGCTGCCGCCGCGCTCTAAGATACAGTCAAGGAAATCAGCCCCGGTTTGCGGGTTGAAAATCCCTTCTTCCTCGAAGCGGGCGTAGGCATCAGAGGACAGCACTTCCGCCCACAGGTAGCTGTAGTAGCCTGCGCTGTAGCCACCGGCAAAGATATGGCTGAAGCTGTGCGGGAAACGGCCCCACTCGGGTGCCTGAACCACGGAGACCCGAGATTTCACTTTGTGTAGGGTTTCCAGCACCTGGGCACCGACTTCCGGATCGTAATCTGTGTAGAGGCTGAAATCGAACAGGCCGAATTCCAGCTGGCGCAGGATCCCCATTGCCGAATGGAAGTTCTTGGCCGCCAGCATTTTCTCCAGCATTTCTTTCGGCAATGGTTCGCCGGTTTCATAGTGACCGGAGATAAACGACAACGCCTCTTCTTCCCAGCACCAGTTTTCCAGAAACTGGCTTGGCAGCTCGACCGCATCCCATGGCACGCCGTTAATACCGGATACCGCCGGGATATCGACCTGAGTCAGCATGTGGTGAATGCCGTGGCCGGTTTCGTGGAACAGGGTGACGACTTCATCGTGGGTAAACAGCGCCGGCTTACCACCCACCGGTTTGTTGAAGTTACAGGTCAGGTAGGCAACCGGGGTTTGCAGACTGCCGTCCATACGGGTCCGGCGCACCAGACACTCGTCCATCCAGGCCCCGCCGCGCTTGTTGTCACGGGCGTACAGATCCAGGTAGAAGCTACCGCGCAGGGCACCTTTGGCGTCGAAAATATCAAAAAACTTCACCGACTCATGCCAGGTATCAACCCCCTGACGCTCCTGGACGTCCATGCCGAACACCCGCTTAAGGACTTCGAACAGTCCGGCCACGACCTTATGCTCCGGGAAATACGGACGCAGTTGCTCATCAGAGATGCTGTAGCGGTGCTGCTTGAGCTTCTCGGCATAAAAGCCCAGATCCCACGGCTCGAGCTCAGTCGCGCCGAATTCAGCGGCGGCGTACTCACGCAGCTCCGCCACTTCCCGCTCGCCCTGCGGCTTGGCCCGGGCAGCCAGATCGTTGAGAAATCCCAGCACCTGATCCGGCGTCTCAGCCATCTTGGTCGCCAGAGACTTCTCGCTGTAGCAATTGAAGCCCAGCAGACGTGCCAGCTCATGGCTCAGCTTGAGCTTCTCGGCAATAATTTCACTGTTATCCCACTTGCCGGCATTCGGGCCGCGGTCCGACGCGCGGGTGGCGAAGGCTTCATACATCTCCCGGCGCAGTGCGCGATTCTCGCAGTAGGTCATCACCGGCAGGTAAGACGGGATCTCCAGCGTCAGCAGATATCCGTCGAGATCCTTGTCTTCGGCAGCAGCTTTCGCCGCCAGCAACGCCGACTCCGGCATCCCGGCCAGCTCGGATTCATCCGTCACCAGCTTGGTCCAGCCCATGGTGGCATCCAGGACATTATTGCTGAACGTCGACGACAGCTCAGATAAGCGTTTGCTGATCTCGCCATAGCGGTGCTGCTCTGTCGCCGGCAGGCCAATCCCGGACAGTTCAAATTCTTTCAGCGCATCGGTGACTGATTTCTGCTGGGCCTGCGTCAGCTGGCTGAACCCGGCGTCGGCTTTGATCGCTTTGTACGCTTCATACAGCCCTTTGTGTTGCCCGACCCAGGTGCCGTAATCGGACAGCAGCGGCAGGCAGCTTTCGTATGCTTCACGCAGCTGATCGCTGTTTTTGACCGCGTTCAGGTGGCTGATCGGCGACCAAATCCGGCTCAGGCGATCGTCGGTTTCGGCCAGCGGCGCGCAAATGGTGTCCCAGCTCGGCGGCGCCTCATTGGCCAGCACCGCTTCAACATTGGCACGGCAGTCGGCAATCGCCTGCTCAATGGCCGGTTTGACATGTGCCGCTTCGATCTGAGAAAACGGAGGCAGATCCGTCATGGTGAGTAATGGGTTCGACATGCGCTAATCCTTAATTCGTCTGTTACTGACAAGATGTGTCTTCAAACTTATAAATTCAATCCCTTAAGGGCAGTAATTCCACCTTTATCCTTATAGTCTAACCCGGAATCCGCCCCCTGCCCGGCAAAAGCATCGACCCCGCGGCGGAGACTCCCCCCTATTGCGCCCCACCGCGATTGCGCCATAATAGGCGCCCTATTCCACCCTGACCTGTAGAGAGCCTTGCAATGCTGAGCTATCGCCACAGTTTCCATGCCGGCAACCATGCCGACGTGGTGAAACACATCGTCCAGAGCCTGATCCTCGATGCCCTGAAGCAAAAGGACACCGCCTTTGTCTACCACGACACCCACTCCGGCGTGGGCCGCTACGATCTGGAAGACGAGCGCAGCGAAAAAACCGGCGAGTTCAAGCAAGGTATTGCCCGGATCTGGCAGCGGGATGATATTCCGGCCGAGATCGCCAGCTATATTGAGGCGATCAAGACGCTGAACCAGGGCGATGAACTGCGCTACTACCCGGGCTCTCCCCGCGTTGCCCGGGCCCAGCTTCGCGAGCAGGACCGCATGGTGCTGACCGAGCTGCACCCGGCTGATTTCCCCCTGCTGCTGCAGGAATTTCGCGGCGATCGCCAGGTCAAAATTTATAAAGAAGATGCCTTCACCCGCCTCAAGGGCAGCCTGCCGCCGAAAGAGCGCCGCGGGGTGGTGCTGATTGACCCGCCCTATGAGCTCAAACACGAGTACATGGACGTGGTGAAAGCGATCAAAGAAAGCTACAAGCGCTGGGCAACCGGCACTTACGCGATCTGGTATCCGGTGGTGTACCGCGAAAATATCGACAAGATGATTGCCGGTCTGGAAGGCCTGGGGATCCGCAAAATTCTGCAAATCGAACTGGGCGTGGAGCCGGATACGACCGAGCGCGGCATGACGGCCTCGGGCATGATCGTGATTAACCCGCCGTGGAAGCTGGAGAGCCAGATGCAGGCCATCCTGCCGTGGCTGCAACAGGCTATCGCGCCGACCCACGGCTTCTATAAAGTGGACTGGATCGTCCCGGAGTAACCCGGCGACCACGCCCCCTGAACAACCTTCCACAACAGCGGGCTCCGGCCCGCTTTTTTGGGGGCATGAGTTATTCCGGACCGGCGCTCGTAACTCTCAACGTTCTTTATTACACTAGGGCCTGTTTCCCCTGCAGCGCTCAACCTGTCGCAGGCGAATATATCGAATTATCCAAGCGGAGAAAGTCATGGCGAAGCATTTTGATTACATTTGTATCGGTGGTGGTAGCGGCGGGATTGCATCGGCAAACCGTGCGGCAATGTATGGCGCCAAAGTCGCGCTGATTGAAGCCAAAGCACTGGGCGGTACCTGTGTCAATGTCGGTTGTGTGCCGAAAAAAGTCATGTGGCACGGCGCGCAAATTGCAGAAGCCATGCACCTGTACGCCAAAGATTACGGCTTTGATGTGGAAGTGAAGCAATTCGACTGGAGCAAGCTGGTTGAAAGCCGTGAAGCCTATATCAGCCGGATCCACACCGCTTACGACAACGTGCTGGGCAACAACAAGATTGAAGTGATCAACGGGTTTGCCCGCTTTGTTGATGAGAAAACCGTAGAAGTGAACGGCGAGCACTACAGCGCCGATCACATCCTGATCGCCGTAGGCGGCGAGCCGACCATCCCGAATATTCCGGGTGCCGAGCACGGGATCGACTCCGACGGCTTCTTCGCCCTGAACGAGCAGCCAAAACGCACCGCGGTTGTCGGCGCCGGCTATATCGCGGTTGAGATTGCCGGAGTGCTGCACGCACTGGGCACCGAAACCCACCTGTTCGTACGTAAAGAGTCGCCGCTGCGCAGCTTTGATCCGATGATCGTCGAGACGCTGGTCGAAGTGATGGACAACGAAGGTCCGACACTGCACACCCACTCCGTGCCAAAAGAAGTGGTGAAAGAAGCCGACGGTACCACCACGCTGCATTTTGAAAACGGTGAGTCCCACAACACGGACCTGCTGATCTGGGCCATCGGCCGTAATCCGACCACGGACAAGATCAACCTGGCGGCAGCCGGGGTGGAAACCAACGATCGCGGCTACATCAAAGTGGATGAGTACCAGCAAACCAATGTTGAGGGTATCTACTGTGTCGGCGACATCATGGAAGGCGGGATCGAACTGACGCCGGTCGCAGTCAAAGCGGGCCGTCAGCTGTCTGAGCGCCTGTTCAACAACAAGCCGAACGCCAAGATGGATTACAAGCTGGTGCCGACCGTGGTCTTCAGCCACCCACCAATCGGCACCATCGGCCTGACCGAGCCGGAAGCCATTGCCCAGTACGGCGAAGACAACGTCAAAGTGTACAAATCCGGCTTTACCGCCATGTACACCGCAGTCACCAGCAACCGTCAGCCATGTAAGATGAAGCTGGTTTGTGCCGGTCCGGAAGAAACCGTGGTCGGCCTGCACGGCATCGGCTTTACCGTGGATGAGATGATCCAGGGCTTCGGCGTTGCGATGAAGATGGGCGCCACCAAGGCGGACTTCGACAGCGTGGTGGCGATCCACCCGACCGGCTCGGAAGAGTTCGTTACCATGCGCTAAGCGCATCACAGCGACACAGGGCGCGCGATCATTGCGCCCTGTGCTTTCCCCAATCACTCCGGCTATCTCCTTGCAAATCCCCCGTAAATCACTGCTATCGCTTCCTCCTGGCGAACCTTGTTCTGCGATCGGCTTGTCCGGTAAATATCCCAATTCACCCACGGCCACTCCCCCGTAAACACCCGCCCGGCAACGCCCTGGCGCGCACCCGGCGAAAAGCTAATTCAGGCTTATCATTCAACATCTTGCTCGGGATCTCATATTTGAATCTACGGCGTGAAATATTGCGGGGATTTATCTACTCGAAACAGCACATATGAGCCTGCATGCTAATCTAGTATCAACGCATTGTTTTTCTACATTCATGGATCGAGTGATGAAGCTACAATCAAAACTGCTGTTCAGTACCACAGCCCTGGCTATTACCTTTGTCATCGCCAGTAGCCTGATCCTCGGCTCGCTGACCCTCAACGAGGCGCGGCAACTCTTGCTGGCCAATGCGCAAAACCAGCTGGTCGCCAGCCGAAATCAGGCTGCGATGCAGGTTGAGAACTATTTTTCGACGGCTTACGGCCAAATAAACACCGCCTCAGACAACCTGATGTATATCGAGGCCATGCAGGCATTTACCCAGGCCTTCTTTCAGCGGCCCATCACCCAAACCGCCGATCCGGCGCTGACGGACTACTACCAAAACCAGTTTTCCCGCCAGTTCACCGCCCTGAACCCGGGCAGTACCGCCAACGTCAGCCAGATGCTCTCCGGATTATCCGACCTGGCGCTGTCATTCCAGTCGGCTTTTATTGCCCGTAACCCGGCTCCGCTGGGTGCGAAAGATGAACTGACACAGCTCGACGAATCATCGGCCTATGCCGGGGTACATGCCAAATACCATCCGGTGATCCGCGAATTTTTACAAACCTTCGGCTATTACGATATTTTCCTGGTCGAGCCGACCTCCGGCCATGTGGTGTACTCAGTCTTTAAAGAGCTGGATTTTGCGACCTCATTGAAAAACGGCCCGTATGCCAATACCGGCCTGAGCGAAGCCTTCCGCCAAGCCCTGAATTCGCAAACCGCCTCCCTGACCGACTTTCAACCCTATTTACCATCCTACAACGCCGAAGCAGCATTTATCAGCGCACCGATTGTTGATCACGGCAACCTGATTGGCGTGCTGATCTTCCAGATGCCGGTCGAGCGGCTCAATGCCATCATGACCCACGACCATCAGTGGGAAGAGACCGGCTTCGGGGAATCCGGTGAGACCTATCTGATCGGCGATGACGAGCTGATGCGCTCGGACAGCCGTTTCCTGATTGAAGACCCGGTCGGCTATGCCACGCTCATGCAAAATACCGGACTGTCAGAGGCCACCATTGCCAAGATGACCGCCAAGAAAACCACCATGGGACTCCAGCCGATCAGCACCCAGGGCAGCCGCAATGCCCTGGCCGGACAAACCGGCTTTGATTCCTTTGTAAATTACCGAGGACACGAGGTGCTGGCTGCCTTCCAACCGCTCGATATCCCGGGGCTGAATTGGGCCATTCTGAGTGAAGTTGATGAAAGTGAGGCCCTGCTTCTGGCCACCCGCCTGCAAAGCAAAACCATGCAAACCCTGGCCGGAATGCTGGTTTGCGCAGTGATCATCAGCGGTTTGGTCGGCTGGTTACTGGCCCGGACCATCTCCTCTCCATTGCGGGAGATGGTCCACACGGTCAGCGGGCTGTCCTCCGGGACCGGCGATCTGAGCTATCGCCTGAAAGACACCCGCAACGATGAACTGGGCGTGCTGGCAAAAGGCGTCAATCACTTCATTGGCTATTTGGATAAAACCTTCTCCGGCCTGCTCGATGCCGTCGCCCGGATGAAACCGATGTCTGAGGATGTCCGGGACATCAACACCTCATTGTCCCGTTATGCCGATGAAACCCAGATCCAGTCCGAACAGGTCCGGGAGCGGCTGACCCAGTCGCTGGCCGCCAGCCGGACGGTCGAGAGCGAGCTGAGCAACATCAAAGCCGCCGCCGAGAATGCCACCAGCGAAGTCAGCAATGGCCGCAAAGCCGTCAGCACCACCGTCGCGAAAATGCAGGAGCTCAAACAGGAGATTGGCGATGTTTCCAGCGCCGTGGTCCAGTTGAAAAATGATGCCAAGGAAATTGTCCGGATCGTCGATGTGATCAGTGGCATTGCCGAACAAACCAATCTGCTAGCCCTGAATGCCTCGATTGAAGCCGCCCGAGCCGGGGAAATGGGCCGGGGATTTGCTGTGGTGGCGGATGAAGTCCGCGGCCTGGCCGCCCGAACCCGGGAGTCTACCGACGATGTCACCAATATGGTCAACAACATCAGTAACAGTACCTCCCACCTGTCGCTAATTATGGAAAAAGGCCTGGTGTCGACCGAAGACTGTACCGCCAAAGTCACCCAAACCGAATCGAACTGGGCAGATATTGAAACGGCGATGCACACAATTGAAGCGCATGTCAGCCAAATCGACCATGCCATTCATGAACAGCTCGGGGTGCTCTCCAGCGTTTCAGACAACTTCCAGCAAATGGACAGCAGTTTTGAAGAAACCCGCAATGTGATTGAGCTCTGCGCCATCTTGAGCAACGACATCACCAAACTGGGCGATAAACTGCACTCCCTGACCAACAACTTTACCGTCACGGTCGCGGAGCACTCCACCCAGCGCACCCAGCGCCGGAATATAATTCGGGCCGAGCGCGCATAACCTTGCCCGAGAACCGGCCATGGCGGGCAGCCCGGCAGATGTGCTGAATATGCCGGGTGCCATCGCCGGTTCCCCGCCTCCTTGCGGACCCGGCCTCCCGCAGATCGCACCGCCATCAGCCGCGCTGCACCGTGTGATGCACTAGACCGCCCGGGGGCTGGCGCATACTTACCCGAGCTATCCCCTTGCGTTCCCCGTCCGCCCTCAACAACTGATTGCACAAATCCGACGCTAAAACTGGCGAAGCAAATGCAAAAATGCGCATATTTCGTCCATTTCCAACAACGGCCTCCTCACCTGCGACCAGCGGTAACAAAACCTCAGCAATCGTAAAAATAACGACAAGGTTATCAAAACTATGATCTCGGTTGGATGTAATCATAAATTTCTTGTTGATCATTTGTTATCAAAAGGTCAACATTAGCGCGATGTGATTACAGTCAAATTTAGCATAAAGTGAATAAAAACACAGAAAACACCGTGAACTATTCCATTTCACCGCTAAAAAATGTAATCTTCCACTACGTGATTATGGAAAATCAGTGAATATTTATTCCACCAATAATAACAATAGTCACCACTCTGAACGAAAACAGTACGTTAAAGGTCGAATATGCAGGAACAGGCACTCACAACATCACCCTCACGCAAAGCAAACTGGCTGATGTTCTTTATTCCCTCTTTCCTGGGGGTATTTTTATTTATGGCGCCCATCCAATACCAGGATGCGCTCACCATCCCAATTGCGGTCCTCGCCAAATCCGTCCAGACGCTGTTTGACGGCATGCTGACCACCATGGTCACCTTCGTGATCACCCTGGCAGCTGTGGCAACCCTTTTCACAAAAACCCTCAAGCCACGTGCCATTCTCGACAACCGGTTCCTCAGCGGCCTGTTCAATCCGAGCCTGCCTTGGTTTGTCGTCCAGCAACTTGGCGCGCTGTTCGTGCTGATGACTTATTTCAAGGTCGGCCCGGCAATGATCCACGATGGCGCAACCGGTGGCCTGGTGCTCAATGATCTGCTGCCTGTGCTGCTGTCCGTCTTTATTTTTGCCGGACTGCTGCTGCCGCTGCTGCTGAATTTCGGCCTGCTGGAGTTTGTCGGCGCGCTGTTTACCCGCATCATGCGTCCGCTGTTTAACCTACCGGGTCGCTCGGCGGTCAACTGCATTGCCTCCTGGCTCGGTGACGGCAGTGTCGGCGTACTGATGACCAGCAAGCAGTACGAAAGCAAGATTTATACCGAACGCGAAGCGGCGGTGATCGGCACCACTTTCACCGCAGTTTCCATTACTTTCAGTCTGGTGGTCATTGCTCAGGTCAACCTGGAACACATGTTTGTGCCTTTCTACCTGACCGTGTGTCTGGCCGGTTTTGTCGCTGCCGTGATCGTGCCGCGCCTGCCGCCGCTGTCGTGGAAAAAAGATCGTTTCATTGATGGCACCGCACCGACTGAAGATTTAGAAGCCGTGCCGGCCGGCAAAAGCGTGATTGGTTTTGGTCTGGAACAAGCGCTGGAAAAAGCCAGTGAAGTCACCAGCCTGCGCAAGGTACTCAAAGAAGGTGTCCACAACGCGGTCGATATGGTGTTTGGCGTCCTGCCGGTGGTGATGGCCATCGGGACCGTGGCCCTGATAATTGCGGAAAACACGCCGGTGTTCAGCATCCTGGGCAAGCCATTCATCCCGTTCCTGGAACTGCTGCAGATCCCGGAAGCGGCTGCCGCCTCTGAAACCATTGTGGTCGGTTTTGCCGATATGTTCCTGCCGTCGATTCTGGCCTCCGGCATCGAGAGCGACCTGACCCGCTTCGTGATTGCGGCGATGTCTGTCACGCAGCTGATTTACATGTCAGAAATCGGTGCCCTGCTGATCGGCAGTAAGATCCCGGTTAAGCCGTGGGAGCTGTTCCTGATCTTCATCCTGCGGACCCTGATCACCCTGCCAGTGATTGCACTGATGGGTCACCTGATCTTCTAAGGTCACCAAACCCTTGTCCCGCCAAAGCCAGCTGCCTGCAGCTGGCTTTTTTGATCGCTGCACAAATTTGATCACCGCACAAACCTAGAGTAAACAATCCTCCGCAACTACTTAATTCAAAACACATAAAAAAAACAAAAGCAGAAATTCACTGTGGTTTATAAATTTTTTGCCCCACCTCACAGACACAAAAATGAGACATTGATCAACAAGTGACATTCATTGAATATGCATTTGCTTTATAAACCAGTCAGTCAATAAGAATAAAGATTGGGTTGGTCTTTCTCATAATGCAAATAAAGGAAATGAAATGCAGTTTAAATACTCTGTTTTAGCAACGTCTCTGGTGGCAGCGTTAACCCTCGCCGGTTGTGGCGGGAGCTCTTCATCAGCACCGAATACAACCGAGGTCACGGTTTCTCAGGGTCAGTTCATCGACGCGCCGGTGGAAGGGCTTTACTACGTTGCTAAACCAAGTGGCAAATCCGGTTTGACCGATGCCAAAGGCACCTATGAGATGGCAGAGGGCGACACCATTACCTTCTATTTGGGTGGTGAAAACGGT
Source organism: Photobacterium sp. MCCC 1A19761 (assembly GCF_037389125.1). Taxonomy (NCBI): domain Bacteria; kingdom Pseudomonadati; phylum Pseudomonadota; class Gammaproteobacteria; order Vibrionales; family Vibrionaceae; genus Photobacterium; species Photobacterium sp. MCCC 1A19761. The sequence continues at coordinate 19,400 of NZ_JAZGTF010000009.1, read as the reverse complement.
CTGCGTCTTGGCAGTACATCGGCCCGTGCAGTCACCTCACCGTTCGAAGTGACCGGCAACTACCAGAAAGCGCTGAACCTGGCCCGTATCCTTCAAACCATGGACAACGCCGGCGATGGTGCCATCACCCTGCCAGACAGCATCAAGAGCCCGGGCTCGCAGATGCTGGCTGCCCTCAATGACGTGCAACTTCATGACCTGGCTTCAGCTGACAAGCTGAAAAATGAGCTGTCCGCAACAGACTGGGTCAGCGAAGAGGCAGCCCTGAGCCACCTGAATAACTCCCTGGCAGGCTTAGAGCGCGGCAGTAAAGAGTTGCTGACCGACTGGCACAAAGGCTCCGGTAAATACCTGCGCACCATTGATACGACGCTAACAGCAAAAAATGCGTCCGATAGCGCCGAGCGTCTCTACGTGCAGGCCGATCAGTTGCTGAGCCCGGAGCTTTTCCACGCAACCCGCGGGATGCCGCACACGACGCTGCGCCTGGATGACGAGCAGCTCACCATGCTCAAGGGCTCAAACGATTCCACCATCAGTGAAAGCTGGGCCGCCCAATACCTGACCTGCCTGACGAATGGTGGTCAGTTTGCCGAGCAAGCGGGTAAATTGACCTGTGATGGGCAGGATAATGTTACGGCGAACCCACAGTTCGACCTCAGCAATAAGTTCAGCTATTCCCTACTGGCACCACACAAAGTTGCCGAGCAAGATGAAGCATTTCCTTGGAGCGAGCTGACAAAATTCGGTGGTATTTTAGCCTGCATGGCCGAGCAAAACTGCTCGGAAGCCAAGCTGACCGGATTTACCATCACTGGCGAATATGATGACAGCGATGCGCAGGATGGTTCTGAAATGCAGAAAGATGTCCTCTCGACCAGCTACGATGCCGTCACCGGCGTGTATACCGAAGTGAAAAAGCGCACCATGACCAAAGGCGAGCACACAGGGCGCATTTCTCACTCGCTGGCCTTCAGCTATCTGGTCGATGGCCCGGATGCCGAGCGCTATGTTGACTTCAAAGGCACCTGGAAAGTGCTGTCAACAAGCGCCAAGTGTAATGGCGTCGCCGTGGCGACCATGACCTTCAACGACCAGGGCGTGGTCAGCAGTGGGCAGGAGTTTAATGATTGCACCCCAACCGATCTGGAGAGCACCCTCTACACCTATGCGGATTTGGCGAAGATGGACTACTGGTGGTTCACCACCAATGGCGCCGGCAATGACAGAAAAGCAACCCTGGCACAGCTCAACACCACAGTTCGCTGGTGTGACAACGAAAGTAACCCGAACGTGTGCCCAGACGGTGATATCAAATTCAACCGCTGGGAATACATTCCAGCCGGCGAGAACTGGGACCAGGGCATCCTGAACCGCCGCACGCTGAGCGCAAGCGGTGAGGTGATCAGTACCATGTCCTACCAAAAACAATAAGGGACGTGATATTCAGTTGAGACTGATGAACCCCCAACAAAAAAGCGGCCATCCGGCCGCTTTTTCATGCGAAGTATCCGCTTACCCTTTATAGATTTTCGGGTTGAAGACATCCCGCAGCCAGTCTCCGAGCAGGTTAATCACCAGTACCAGCGTGACCAGCACCAGGCCCGGGAAGGCGGTGATCCACCAGGAGCCGGAGAAGATGTAGTTGAAGCCGATGCTGATCAGCGAACCCAGCGACGGCTGATCAACCGGCAGGCCCAGCCCGAGGAAGGACAGCGCCGCTTCCGACATAATGGCGTTGGCCACCTGCACGGTGGAGATCACCAGGATCGGCGACAGGCAGTTCGGCAGGATATGGCGGAACATGATCCGCGGCGCTTTAAAGCCCATCACCCGCGCAGCTTCTACATACTCTTTCTTCTTCTCCGCCAGCACGGAAGCCCGGACGGTCCGGGCGTACTGCGGCCATTCAGCCACCCCGATAATCACCACCAGCATCCCCACCGCATACTGGGCATACAACTCAGCCCCCAGCGCGGTGCGGAAAATCGCCGAGACGATAATCGCCACCATCATGGTCGAGAAAGAGAGCTGCACATCGGCCACACGCATCAGGAAACTATCGATCCGGCCGCCATAATAACCGGCACTCAGCCCGATGATAATCCCGAGAACCATCTGAAGCGCCACGGCCAGCAAGCCGATGGTCAGCGACAAGCGCGAACCGTACAGGATCGTCGAAAAGATATCGCGGCCCTGGTTATCGGTTCCCAACCAGAAACGACTGTCCCCGTCTTCCATCCAGGACGGCGGCAGCTCCGAATCCATGATATCAATGGCGGCCAGATCATACGGGTTCGTCGGTGCCAGTACCGGCGCCAACACTGCTGAAAGCACAAAGACCAGGAAGACCGCAAAGCTGGTCATCGCGACTTTGTCTCGCAGGAAATAATACATAAAGTCCGAATTTTTAAACCGCTCCCAGCGGCTCGGTGTGGTCACTGTCGTACTACTCATGACTTACTCTCCTTTGCCAGTCAGATTGACAGTCGGATTCACCAGGCCATACAGCAAGTCAACAATGGTATTGGTGACCACAAAGATCAGGCCGACAAAAATTACATAGGCGGTGATTAACGGCGTATCGGAGCGGTTAATCGCCTCCAGGAACAGAAAGCCCATTCCCGGCCACTGAAAGACGGTTTCCGTCAAAATGGTGTAGGCCACCATGGTACCGATTTGAACCCCACCCACCGTCAGCACCGGCAGCATGGTATTTTTCAGGGCATGCTGGTAATACACTTTGTTCATCGCCAGGCCCTTCGCCTTGGCAAACTTAATATATTCCGAGCTCAGTACTTCGAGCATCTCGGAGCGCACCAGGCGGATGAACAGCGGCAGCATAATCGACGCCAGGGCAATACACGGCAACACCAGGTGGCTCAGGCCATCTAAGGTGAAGAAGCCGGAGTCCCAGCCCAGGAGATTAAGGGTTTCTCCCCGGCCGTAAGACGGCAGCCAGCCAAGCTCAATCGAGAAAACGTACATCAGCATGATCGCGGTCAGAAAGACCGGAATAGAAATCCCGATACTACTGAAAGCCATCACAGCTTTGGTAAAGAAACTTTTCGGGTGAATCGCCGAATAGACGCCCAGCGGGATCGACACCAGGATGATGATCAGCGTCGCGCCGAAGACCAGCTCCAGCGTGGCCACCAGCTTGCCGAGGATCACATCCGTTGCCGGACGCTTGTAAAAGTAAGAGGTGCCCAGATCGCCCTGGACCGCATTGCCCAAAAAGCGGGTATATTTGGTGAGAAACGGATCATTGAGACCCAACTCATCCCTTAATTGTTGACGTTCAGCTTCTGATACCGACTGGCCCACAAGCTCGCGCAGCGGGTCTCCCAGGTTATCCTGAATGGCAAACGCCACCAGACTGATCACAAACATCACTATCAGTGCCTGAAACAGGCGCTTGACCAGAAACGTAAACATTCCTTGCCCCTTCTATCGTCCTAAATATCGGTGCCGGAGCAGCATCCGGCACCGAATCTCACCGGCGAGGACCGCCGGTGGGTTCCTTCTTATTTATCAACCACCAGATCACCGAAGTACGGATAGTTCATCGCATTGACAATCGGTTTGATGTGCAGCTTCTCACTGGCGCCCCATGCCAGGTTCTGCCAGTGCAGTGGGACAAACGCCGCGTCGTTGTACAGGGTTGCTTCGACTTTCTGCAGCATCTGCGACCGCTTGGCCGGATCGGTTTCGACGTTCGACGCTTCAACCAGACGATCGACTTCCGGGTTCGAGTAGTAGCCACAGTTATACTGGCCCTTACCGGTTTCTTCGTTACGGGTCATGGTCAGGAACTCAGTGAAGTTGGCAGAATCTTCGGTATCCGAGTGCCAGCCAATCATCATCATGTCCGCCGCACAGACATCAAACTCAGGCCAGTACTGCGCTTTCGGCAAGGTTTTCAGATCGACCTTGATGCCGATTTTCGACAGCATGGCAGCCACTGCCTGGGCAACTTTGGCGTCGTTCACATAACGGTTGTTCGGTGCCAGCATGGTCAGCTTGAAGCCTTTCTCGTAACCGGCTTCTTTCATCAGCTGTTTGGCTTTTTTCAGATCGTAGCGCGGCACCAGCTCAGCGTTATACCCGGCATACCCTTCCGGACCTTGCTGGCCGGCTGCCGTCGCAAAGCCCTTCATGATTTTCTTCACGATGCCTTCTTGGTTGATCGCATGCACAATGGCCTGACGCACTCGCACATCTTTCAGGGCTTCGTTGCTGCTCTGGTTCATCTGGAAGGTAATGATCCGAGTTCCCGGCAGGGTCACCAGATCGATGCCTTTGGTGTCCTTCACGCGGTTATGGTCGTTCGGCGCAACCGGATAAATCATATCGACGCCGCCGGACAGCAGCGCGGCCACACGGGTCGCATCCTCTTTGATCGGCACCAGCGTCAGCTTGTCGACATTGCCTTTTGAGTCTTTGTCCCAGTAATCGGCAAAACGCTCAAATTCGACCTTCACGCCCTGCTCACGCGCCGTCACGATAAACGGCCCCGTCCCGGAGACATGAGTCGAAGCATAGGAATTACCGTGCTTCACCAGCTCAGACTTGTCTTTGCCGTCTGCAGTTTGGCCGCTGTAGAACTTGCTGTCCATCGGGAAGATATAGGTTGCGGTTTGCAGCACCAGCGGATAAGGGCCTTTCGAGATCAGCTCAACGGTATACGCGTCGACCTTTTTCATCTCGGTGTACGGTTCGAAAATCGCTTTAAAGTCCGCAGAACGCTTCAGACGGTTAAACGTCCACACCACATCATCCGCAGTCATCTCATTGCCGGAGTGGAATTTCACCCCTTTACGCAGTGAGAAACGGAACGTTGTATCATTAATACGCTCCCAGCTCTGTGCCAGACGCGGCTCGAAATCCAGATCCTGGGTATAACGTACCAACGGGTCAAAGACCATATGAGACATTTGCAGCGTTCCGCCGGATAGCTGCTCATGCGGATCAAGCGAGACTGGGTCAGCATCATAGGCGACCTTAATATCAGCGGCAGCAGCACTAAAGCTCAGGCCTGCAGCCATGAGGGCGACAGCCAGCTTGGTCTTGATGGTTTTCATTGCATAGCTCCTTTATGCGGGGAGGTCACTCCCTTTATCATTGTGTTTGCTTTTGTCGTTTATGCTCCCTGCCACCCGGTTGCGGGCAGGGCAACAGGGTTAGGCTAATTTTAATCCTTCCTGACTCATCCCTTTAAATTCCGGCATCAGGGAGATCAGTTGTTGGCTGTATTCGTGTTGCGGCGAGTTAAACAGCTGCTCGGTCGGCGCCACTTCCAGCAAAGTCCCCATCTGCATCACGCCGATGCGATCACACATCTGGCGGATCACCGGCAAGTCGTGGCTGATGAACAGCATGGTCAGGTTCAGCTCGTCTTGCAGATCTTTAAGCAAATTGAGGATTTGAGCCTGCACCGACACGTCCAGCGCCGAGGTTGGCTCATCACAAATCAACAGACGCGGACGGGTCGCCAGAGCGCGGGCAATCGAGATCCGCTGGCGCTGGCCGCCGGAAAATTCATGGGGGTATTTCACCCCGGCAGCGCTTCCCAGACCGACGTGATCGAGCAGGTCGTTCACAATTTGCCGGGTTTGCGCATCATTTTCAGTCAGCTGATGGAAACGGATCGGCTCGGCGATAATATCGGCGATTTTCATCCGCGGGTTCATTGAAGAGTACGGGTTCTGGAACACCATCTGCATCTGACGACGCAGCGGACGCCGCTCGGCCTCGCTCTTGAGCGCCGTCAAATCAATGCCTTCAAAGACCACCTTGCCTGAGTTCGGCGGGTACAGGCCGGCAATGACCCGGGCAATGGTGGATTTGCCGGAGCCGGACTCCCCGACCAGGCCGAAGGTTTCCCCTTCAAAGATTTCAAAACTGACGTTGTTGGAAGCCTGGACATACTCGCGGCGGCTCTCAAAAAACGAATGCTTAGTGACAAAGCGCAAATTAACGTTTTCGACCTGCAGCAATGCCCCGGTATAGTGGCGCTGATCCTCGCTCTGCCCCAGCCAGTGATTCTTCACATCCAGCTTGCTCATTTCCCCGGCTTCTTCGATGTAATTCACCAGCGGGAAACGATCCAATTTCACATCAGAGCGCGGCACTGCAGAGATCAGGCTTTGGGTATAGGGATGGGAGGGTTGGCCCAGCACCTGTGCCGTCTTGCCGATTTCCACCAAATCACCGCGGTACATCACGGCAACCCGGTCGGTCACGTTCGACACCACCCCCATATCGTGGGTCACCAACATACAGCCGACGTTTTTCTTCACGCACAGCTCACGGATCAAATTGAGGATTTGATCCTGAATCGAGACATCAAGGGCGGTTGTCGGCTCATCGGCAATGATCAAATCCGGCTCACCGGCCAAGGCAATCGCAATGACCACCCGCTGACGCATACCGCCAGAAAACTGATGCGGATACTGTTTGATCCGGACTTCCGGCTGCGGAATCCCGACCTGCATCATCAGGCTGACCGCGCGGGTATAGGCTTCTTGCTTGCTGACATCCAGATTAGTCAGAATGGTTTCGGTCAGCTGCTGTTCCACCGTAAACAGCGGGTTCAGCGACGTCATCGGATCCTGGAAAATAAAGCCGATTTTGGAGCCGCGGACCTTGCGCATCTCCTCCGGTGACAAGCCGGATATTTTTTCGCCATCCAGAAAAACATCGCCACTGGCGATCTGCCCCGGCGGGCTCAGAAGATCAATCACGGCGTTGCCCACCGTTGATTTCCCCGCCCCCGATTCGCCGACCACACCCACAATTTCACCGCGCTCAATCGTAAACGACAGCGATTTCACCGCAGCATGGACCCCATGACGGGAAGGATATTCGATGCGGAGATTTTTAACTTCTAATAGTGCCATTACCAGACCCCAACTGCTTGGCAGTGCTCTGCCCTGTCTGAAAAAGTGAATCCTTTCGAAAATCAGCACAATTTGCTGAATATATGTTCAGAAGACAATTTGGCAAAGATTTCACAAAAAATCAACAAAACATGCTGAAAATCTGAAAAAATGAATATTTCACGAATAAATAATCATCCAGGCAATGTTTACCAAGCGAACAAGACAAGTGTAAATACGTAACCAAAGCCTAACAGTAACGCCACATTATCAGCCAAATACCCTCATGCGACCATCAACCCCAAGCCCCGGACACACCAACAATTTGCATAAAACAGCAAAGCAACAAACTCAGAATTTAACAAATACAACACAATCAACCACAAATACCGATTAAAACAGAGTGATTAGAAGTAAAAAAACAAAATAACCAGTAAAAAATTAATGTGAAGCCCAACAGATACGGCAAGATCCACCACCAGCAACCTTGTTGATGCGTGAAATGAAATGGCATGTTTTGACACAGATCACAAGCAATCGACCGCTGAACGCCGTCAAGTGTGAAGAAGCGCGCTTCTCATCTCAGCCTCCATCGGGTTATCCGGGGCTACCCACGCAAGAAAGCCTCATAATAAGCAACTGTTTATCTTGTCATTAAGACCGGATGACATGGCGGCCCTGCTGTATCACGCCAGATGATCTGCGGCATACATATCAGCCCATCACCCATCGTATCGACAAACGCCAGATAGAAAAAAAACCTAGCTCGAAAGCCAGGTTTCTCATGATAGTCGGTGAAGCGAGATTCGGACGGGGCGGCCTTCCGGACCCGACGCATCCCGGCCCGGCCCGTAACCAAAACAGCAAACGCCAGATAGAAAAAAACCCTAGCTCGAAAGCTAGGGTTTCTAATGGTGGTCGGTGAAGAGGGATTCGAACCCCCGACCCTCTGGTCCCAAACCAGATGCGCTACCAAACTGCGCTATTCACCGACAGTGCTTCGTCATCGAAGACTTGAAAATGGGGTGGCTAACGAGACTTGAACTCGCGACAACCGGAATCACAATCCGGGACTCTACCAACTGAGCTATAGCCACCATTGTTAGTGGTCGGTGAAGAGGGATTCGAACCCCCGACCCTCTGGTCCCAAACCAGATGCGCTACCAAACTGCGCTATTCACCGACTTTGTTCTGTATGGAGTTTTCACCCCTGGATACTGATTAGTATAAATCAATACCGCTGTAAAATGGGGTGGCTAACGAGACTTGAACTCGCGACAACCGGAATCACAATCCGGGACTCTACCAACTGAGCTATAGCCACCAATGTTACTTTTTTTACTTTGCCGTCCTAGACCGGAATGGCGCGCCCGAAAGGATTCGAACCTTCGACCTTTGGCTCCGGAGGCCAACGCTCTATCCAGCTGAGCTACGGGCGCCACGCCCTATCGGCGGAGGTGAATATTACGGATCACACCCTGTCTCGTCTAGTCTTTTTTTTAATTTTTTTCTCGTTCGCTGCAAATCTAATCAAATAACTGTTGATTCGTATCATACAAACACAGGCATCTGGTTTATCACATTAAAAATAGGGGATATAATTACCGGGTTTTTACATTTTAAACAACTTTTACATAATCACTGCCTTGTCCCAACAGTACGATTAACAACAACTTTTGCAATACGACTGTGGCAATCGCACATAAGAATCTGGAAGTGTAAGGTGAGCTCAATGGAATTATCTCTTCGACAACTAATCGTAGCCGCAGTAGCAGCATTGACTTTTGCCGGCTCAGCCGTGGCCGCAGATATGTCAAACGAAGCTATTGCAGAACGTATCAAGCCAGTTGGCTCGGTCTATCTGGAAGGGGCTGCACCGGCAGGTGAGGCCGTCGCAGCCGGCCCGCGCACAGGCGATGCTGTTTACGGTACGTTCTGTGTTGCCTGTCACGGCAGCGGTGTGATGGGTGCGCCAAAAAAAGGCAATGCCGATGACTGGGCGCCACGCATTGCTAAAGGGAAAGATGTACTGGCCGATCACGCCATCCACGGCTTCAATGCCATGCCGGCCAAAGGTTCTTGTATGAACTGTAGCGATGATGAAATCATTGCCGCGATCGACCACATGATTGAAGGCCTGTAAGCCGTCGCCCATCGGTCCAAGGATCATCTACGCAAAAGGGTTGGCTTACCGCCAACCCTTTTTTGATAGAAACATCACCAGCCTTATGCCTGCGGTACAGTGCTATTTCTTAAACATTGCCCGGATATTGGCAATGTGCGCCTGGCCTTTTTGCATTCGCTCTTGCTGGCTGATCGGTTTTTTCTCTGTTTCCCAATCCAAGTCATCCTGCGGTAGCTCATAAAGAAACCGGCTCGGCTCCGGCTTCAGCAACTCACCAAACTGGCGGCGCTCCTTACACAGGGTAAACGTCAGCTCCTTCTGTGCCCGGGTGATCCCGACATAGGCCAGACGGCGCTCTTCTTCGACATTGTCCTCGTCGATACTGGTCTGGTGCGGCAGGATGCCTTCTTCCGTCCCGATCAAGTAAACATACGGGAACTCCAGCCCCTTGGACGCATGCAGCGTCATCAGCTGTACCTGATCGGCATCATCATCGTCCTCGCCCCGCTCCATCATATCGCGCAGGGTCAGACGCTGAACCACCTCTTTAAGGCTCTTGGCTTCCTGATCATAGTTATCTCCCTCCAGGTCAGCGGTGATCCAGCTATACAGGTCGGAGACATTCTTCATGCGCATCTCGGCAGCCTTCGGACTGGCGGAACTCTCGTACAACCAATCTTCATAGTTGATATCCCGGATCAACTGACGCACCGCCGCAACGGTGTCACCGCGCTCAGCATTGTCACTCAGCTCAACCACCCAACGGGTAAAGCGACGCAGGGATTCCAGGCCACGCCCACCCAGATGCTGCTCCAGGCCGATCTCAAAGCTGGCTTCGAACAGGCTCTTGCCCCGCATGTTGGCGTAGGTGCCGAGCTTCTCCAGCGTCACCGGGCCAATCTCCCGGCGCGGGGTGTTCACAATGCGCAAGAAGGCATTGTCGTCATCCTGGTTGGTCAGCAAGCGCAGGTAGGCCATGATGTCTTTGATTTCTGACCGGGCAAAAAACGAGGTGCCGCCGGAAATTTTGTACGGGATCCGGTTTTGCATCAGCGCCTTTTCAAACAGCCGCGACTGGTGGTTACCGCGATACAAAATCGCATAGTCTTTATAGGCAGTGTTGTTGAGGAAGCGATGGGCAATCAGCTCCCCGACCACTTTCTCCGCTTCATGATCTTCATTTTTGGCAGTGATCACCTTGAGCAACTCGCCATCGGGAATTTCCGAAAACAGGGTTTTCTCGAAGAGGTGTGGGTTGTTGGCAATCAGGATATTGGCGCTGCGCAGGATGCGGCTGGTCGAACGGTAGTTCTGCTCCAGCTTTATCACCTTCAGCGACGGAAAGTCCTGATTTAGCAACGCCAGATTCTCCGGCTGCGCGCCACGCCAGGAATAAATCGACTGATCGTCATCTCCGACCACGGTAAACCGTGAGCGCTCACCCACCAGCAGCTTCACAAACAGGTACTGGCTGGTGTTGGTATCCTGGTATTCATCCACCAGCAGGTAGCGAATCCGGTTCTGCCAGCGCTGGCGCACTTCCTGGTTATCGCGCAGCAACAGCACCGGCATCAGGATCAGATCATCAAAATCCAGCGCGTTATAGGCTTTCATCTGCTTTTGATACATCTCATAGCAGTAGGCAAACAGCTGATCTTTTTCAGACTTGGCGTACCCCTTGGCGTCCGCCGGCGACAGCATATCGTTCTTCCAGTTGGAGATGGTCGACAATAACTGCTTGAGCAGATCCTTATCGCCGTCGATCTGCTTCTCGGTCAGCTCTTTGAGCAGCGCCATCTGATCCTGATCATCAAACAGGGAGAACCCGGCTTTCAGCCCCAACGCTTTGTATTCGCGGCGGATCATGTTCAGCCCCAGGGTGTGGAATGTCGATACCATCAACCCCTTGGCTTCCTGGCGGCCCAGCGTCTGCCCGACCCGCTCTTTCATTTCCCGCGCCGCCTTGTTGGTAAAGGTCAGCGCCGCAATATTGCGGGCTTTATAATCACACTGCTGCACCAGATACGCAATTTTGTTCGTGATTACCCGAGTCTTGCCCGAACCGGCACCGGCCAAGACTAAGCATGGGCCAGACACGTATTTTACTGCTTCGGTTTGCCTTGGGTTCAGTTTCATCGGCGTATCCTGTGTCATCGTTGGTCATTTAAAGATCAGCAGGCGCATTGTAGCGAGTTATCACAGCTTGTCTATTCAGTCCGGAAGCACGAGCACGGCTGACCGGAGTTCAACGGGGCGAACGTAAGAAATGGCTTGCATAAGACACTTGGCTGCTTAAAATAATGAATGAACGTTCATTCACTACCTTTTTTTACATTTGTAACCGTCTATGTGTGATAAGAAAGCCCGCATCATGCGCGCAACTGAAAAGTTATTGGCGGACTATGGGTTTCATGGTCTGTCCATGCAGATGGTCGCCAGGGAAGCCGGGGTCGCAACCGGCACCATTTATCGCTATTTCGAAGATAAAGAAGACCTGTTACATCAGCTCTACGACCATATTTTGTCCCGGGTGGCCCTGCTGGTCACCCAGAACGTCACTGATGACATGCCACTGAAAGAACGTTTCCGTACCATGTGGCTGAATATCTGGTCAATGGCTTACCAGGAAGATGCCCCGCTGATCAATCGCGGTCAGTTTGAGAACCTGCCCCGGCGCAACACCCGGGAGCAGCAGCAACTGGAACAAAAACTGTTTTCTAAAGTGCATCGCCTGTTTGAGGAAGGGAAAGCCCAGGGCCTGCTGAAGCCACTCGACAACGAAATCCTCAGTGTGCTCAGCCTTGAACCCAGTGCTTGCCTGGCACGTAAACACCTTACCGGTGTCCTGAACGTCGACGAGAAAAGCCGAGATGCGGCCCTCGAAGCCTGTTGGGATGCCATTACACAGCATCACTCAAGTAACTCCGGAGCACTAATAAAATGAAAAGATGGGTAGCATGGCTAGTCATGTTGATAATCGTGGGAATACTCTTTGGCTCTTTGTTTGTTCATAAGTATTTTGATATTAAAGACAAAATGGCAAAATTTGCCAGTATGCCAGAACCGGAGTTTCCCGTTACCGTAACTGAAACGCAATCAACCAACTGGGTACCGACGATTGAAGCGATCGGCTTTGTCGAACCGAACCAAGGGGTCACCATTACTACGGAAGTTTCCGGGGTGATTGACAGCATTGACTTTGAGTCCGGAGCCACCGTCAAAGCCGGTCAGCCGCTGGTCTTTCTGGATTCCTCGGTGGAGAAAGCGAATCTGAAAAGCTCTGAAGCCCGCTTGCCGGCTGCCAAAGCCAAATATATCCGCTATCAGGGTCTGTACAAAAAAGGCTCGATTTCCAAAGAAGCCTATGACGATGCAGAAGCGTCCTACTACTCTCTGTCCGCGGATATCGAAAGCCTGAAAGCGACCATTGAGCGCCGGACTATCAAAGCGCCGTTCGACGGTGTGGTCGGCCTGCGTAACGTCTTCCTGGGCCAGTATATCCAACCCGCCGATGACATTGTGCGCCTGGAAGACACCACCCTGATGCGCCTGCGCTTTACCGTACCGCAAACCGACATTTCGGATATTCACCTAGGCCAGGATGTAGAAATTTTTGTCGATGCTTACCCGGACACCCCATTCAACGGCAAAATCAGCGCCATTGAACCTGCGGTGAACTTCCAGAGTGGTCTGGTTCAGGTCCAAGCCGATATCCCGAACAACAACGGTCAGCTGCGCAGCGGGATGTTTGCCCGGGCAAATATCATCCTGCCGACCCAGGAAAACCAGGTGATCCTTCCGCAAACGGCGATTACCTATACCCTGTACGGCAATAACGTCTACCTGGTCAACAAAAACGAGCAGGGCGAACTGCGCGTGCGTCAGTCCGTGGTGAAAACCGGTGAACGAAAAGGCTCGACTGTGCATGTGCTTGAGGGCGTTCAAGCCGGTGATACCGTCGTCACTTCAGGCCAGCTGCGTCTGAGCAATGATGCCAAGGTACGTATCGTCGAAAGCGATGCCCTGGAAGCGCCAGCTGAAACCCCAATGCTATAATCCGGAGGATTAATGCGTTTTACTGATGTTTTTATTAAACGTCCTGTCCTGGCAGTCTCAATCAGTTTTCTGATTGCCCTGCTCGGCCTGCAAGCGATCTTCAAAATGCAGGTCCGTGAATACCCGGACATGACCAATACGGTGGTCACCGTGACCACCGGCTATTACGGGGCCAGTGCCGACCTGATCCAGGGCTTTATCACCCAGCCACTGGAGCAGGCCATTGCGCAGGCCGATAACATCGACTTCATGACGTCATCCTCTGTGTTAGGGCGCTCGACCATCACGGTCACCATGAAGCTCAATACCGATCCGAATGCCGCCCTGGCGGATATTCTGGCCAAGACCAACTCGGTGCGCTCCCAGCTACCGAAAGAGTCCGAGGATCCGACGGTCACCATGTCGACCGGCTCCACCACGGCGGTCATGTACATCGGCTTTACCAGTGACGAGCTGGCCTCAAGCCAGATCACTGACTACATGGAGCGGGTGATTAACCCACAGTTCTTCACCGTCAACGGGGTCTCCAAAGTTGATCTGTACGGCGGGATGAAATATGCCCTGCGCGTCTGGCTGGATCCGGCCAAAATGGCCGCTTACAACCTGACGGCCACCGACGTGATGAGTGTCCTGAATGCCAACAACTACCAGTCGGCGACCGGTCAGTCCATCGGTGAATATGTGCTGTACAACGGCACCGCAGAAACCCAGGTCGACAATACCAATGACCTGGAAAAACTGGTGGTCTCAACGCAGCAAGGTCAGGTGATCCGCCTCGGCGACATTGCCAAGGTCACCCTGGAGAAGAGTCACGATACCTACCGGGCTTCCGCCAACGGCCGTGAAGCCGTAGTGGCCGCAATCAACGCCGCGCCAAGTGCGAACCCGATCAACATCGCAGCCGATGTGCGCCTCCTCCTGCCGGAGCTGCAGCGCAACATGCCAAGCAACATCCAGATGGATGTGCTGTATGACTCGACGATTGCGATCAATGAATCGATCAATGAAGTCATCAAAACCATTGCTGAAGCGGCGCTGATCGTTCTGGTGGTGATCACCCTGTTCCTCGGCTCCTTCCGCGCGGTGATTATCCCGATTATCACCATTCCGCTGTCACTGATCGGCGTTGCCATGGTGATGCAGAGCTTCGGTTTCTCCTGGAACCTGATGACCCTGCTGGCGATGGTGCTGGCCATCGGCCTGGTGGTCGATGATGCGATCGTCGTACTAGAAAACGTCGACCGTCACATTAAGCTGGGTGAATCCCCATTCCGTGCCGCCATTATCGGTACCCGGGAAATTGCGGTGCCGGTCATTGCGATGACTCTGACGCTGGGTGCGGTCTATGCGCCGATAGCCATGATGGGCGGGATCACCGGCTCCCTGTTCAAGGAGTTTGCCCTGACGCTGGCAGGCGCGGTCTTCGTATCCGGGATCGTGGCCCTGACCCTGTCGCCGATGATGTGTTCTAAAATGCTCAAGGCCAATGAAAAGCCGAGCAAGTTTGAACTGTCCGTCCATAACTTCCTTGACCGCATGGCCAATCGCTACGAAAAAATGCTGAAGACTATCATGCAGCATCGACCAGTCGTGATTGTATTCGGTCTTCTGATCTTTCTCTGTATGCCGGCCTTGTTCAAGCTCATTCCAAGCGAACTGGCACCGGCAGAAGATAAAGGCGTGCTGATGTTGATGGGCAAAGCCCCGTCCAATGCCAACTTAGATTACATCCAGAACTCGATGGCCCAGGTCAACCAAATGCTGGCCGATCAGCCGGAAGTGGCTTTCTCCCAGGTTTTCTCAGGGGTTCCGGCCTCTAACCAGGCGTTTGGGATTGCCTCCATGGTGCCTTGGAGTGAACGTGAAGCCAGCCAGGCAGAAGTGGTTCAGCGAGTGACCGGACTGGTTAAAGACGTCCCTGAGATGTCGGTCACGGCCTTCCAAATGTCGGAGCTGCCGGGTGCAGGTGCAGGGCTGCCGTTGCAGTTTGTGATTACCACTCCAAACCAGTTTGAAAGCCTGTTCCAAGTCGCGAGTGATATTCTGACCGATGTTCAGTCAAGTCCAATGTTCGTCTATTCCGAACTTGATTTGAATTATGATTCGGCCACAATGAAAATTCGCATCGACAAAGACAAAGCCGGTGCATACGGTGTCACCATGCAGGATATCGGGATCACCTTGAGTACCATGATGGCTGACGGCTACGTCAACCGGATAGATCTGGATGGCCGCTCCTATGAAGTGATCCCGCAGGTCGAGCGAAAATACCGGCTTAACCCGGAATCTCTGAACGGCTTCTATGTCCGTGCTGCTGATGGCAAGTCGATTCCGCTGGGCAGCCTGGTCACCATCGACATTGTGGCTGAACCACGCGCCCTGCCACACTTCAACCAGCTGAACTCAGCAACCATTGGTGTCGTTCCGATGCCAGGTACAGCGATGGGATCGGCCATCGACTGGTTCATCAATGATGCGGCCAGCAAACTACCGGTCGGCTATCAGTATGACTTCATGGGTGAGTCTCGTCAGTACGTGACCGAAGGTAATGCCCTGTACACCACATTTGGGCTCGCGCTGGCCATTATCTTCCTGGTGCTGGCGATTCAGTTCGAATCGCTACGTGACCCGCTGGTGATCATGGTCTCGGTCCCGCTGGCAATCTGTGGTGCTCTAGTCGCTCTGGCCTGGGGGGCAGCCTCGATGAATATCTACTCTCAGGTCGGCCTGATCACCCTGATTGGCCTGATCACCAAGCACGGGATCCTGATCTGTGAAGTAGCGAAAGAAGAGCAGCTGCACCGTCAAAAAGATCGTATGGCGGCGGTCATGGAAGCGGCCAAGGTTCGTCTGCGCCCGATCCTGATGACCACGGCAGCGATGATTGCCGGTCTGATCCCACTACTGTACGCCACCGGTGCCGGAGCAGCCCAGCGCTTTAGTATCGGGATCGTGATTGTCTCCGGCCTGGCGATTGGGACGCTGTTTACCCTGTTCGTACTGCCTGTGATCTATACCTATCTGGCCAGCGTTCACAAGCCGCTGCCAATCTTTGTCGAGGACAAAGATCTGGAAAAGCTGAAACGGGCTGACGAAGCACGCAATGCATTGAAAGCCCAAAACGTTGTCTAATCAACAGCAATCAGAAAGGCCGCCTCGTGCGGCCTTTTTTATTTGCGATTGTCGACGACAACCCTGACAGATTTGCATAAAATAACGACAACAAATTCAAAGCCGTTACGGAGTTAACACCGCGATGTTTGATCCAAAGAAACTTGAGCAGGTCGCCAAACAGATCCACGATTCGATGCCGCAGCCGGTCAAAGAGCTGGGCAACGATGTTGAGCACAAAGTGCGTCAGGTCATCCAGGGCCAGCTGAGTAAACTAGATGTGGTCAGCCGCGAAGAGTTTGATGTCCAGACTCAGGTGCTGCTACGCACCCGCCAGAAGCTGACAGAATTAGAACAGAAACTGGCTGCACTCGAAGCCAAACTTGGCGAAAACGATCAGGACTAATCCCGATCCAAGGGCCAGATACAACAAAGGCTTGGTGTCTCCACCAAGCCTTTTTCATTTCCAAGATACTGTGACTGACACTGTTGTCAGCCACAGTCGATTTAGTCACCAACCGCAATGCGCTTCATGTCTGTCATGTAACCGCGCAGCTCCTGGCCAATCCACTCTACCGGATGGTTACGGATGGCTTCATTCACATCAATCAGCTGCTGGTTGTCGACCTGATTTGAAGTTTCGCCCAGGCCTTTACCAATCACATCGGTCTTCACGGACGGCATGAATTTTTCACGCAGTAACGGGGTTGCGACATTGGCAAACAGGTAGTTGCCGTACTCCGCTGTATCGGAGATCACCACGTTCATCTCGTACAGGCGCTTACGGGCGATGGTATTGGCAATTAATGGCAGCTCGTGCAGCGACTCATAGTACGCCGACTCATCAATAATCCCGGAAGCCGTCATGGCTTCGAACGCCAATTCAACCCCGGCACGAACCATGGCGATCATCAGGATGCCGTTATCAAAATACTCCTGCTCGGCAATCTTCACATCAGACTCTGGGTAGTTCTCGAACGCCGTCTCCGCCGTTTCCGCACGCCAGCCCAGCAGGTTCGCATCGTCATTGGCCCAGTCTGCCATCATGGTGGCAGAGAATTCGCCCTCGATGATGTCATCCATGTGCTTGTTGTATAGCGGACGCAGCAGGGTTTTCAGCTCTTCAGACAACTCATAGGCTTTGATTTTAGCCGGGTTCGACAGGCGATCCATCATATGGGTGATCCCCCCGAACTTCAGTGCCTCGGTAATGGTTTCCCAGCCAAATTGCAGCAGTTTCCCGGCATAACCCGGGTCAACGCCTTCGGCGACCATTTTCTCGTAGCAAACAATTGAGCCGGCTTGCAGCATGCCACACAGAATCGTCTGCTCACCCATCAGATCAGATTTTACTTCCGCGACGAAAGACGACTCCAGCACACCGGCGCGATGACCACCGGTCGCCGCTGCCCAGGCTTTGGCAATCTCCAGGCCTTCACCTTGCGGATCGTTTTCCGGGTGAACCGCAATCAGAGTCGGTACACCGAAACCACGTTTGTACTCTTCGCGCACTTCAGTACCCGGGCATTTCGGTGCGACCATCACCACTGTGATATCCGGACGGATCTGCATCCCTTCCTCAACAATGTTGAAACCGTGCGAGTAACCCAGTGCCGCCCCTTGCTTCATCAGCGGCATCACCGTTTCCACCACGTTGGTGTGCTGTTTATCCGGGGTCAGGTTCACCACCAGATCAGCTTGCGGGATCAGTTGCTCATAGCTCCCTACTTCAAACCCGTTATCTTTCGCATTCTTGTACGACTGACGCTGCTCATCAATCGCCGCCTGACGCAGTGCATACGCCACATCGAGACCCGAGTCTCGCATGTTCAGGCCCTGGTTCAGGCCCTGGGCTCCACAGCCGACAATCACAATCTTTTTGCCTTTCAGGTAATCGGCTTCCGTCGCGAACTCAGCGCGATCCATGAAGCGGCAGCGGCCCAGCTGATCTAACTGCTGGCGTAGGTTTAGGGTATTGAAGTAATTTGCCATTTTTATGCTCCATCAAGACTTTATTCCGTGGCAAAGAAATCGATTTCCTTTGCATTGATTTGATAATAGATCAGGGTATAAATTGCCTAAAGTGATATATTAACAATCACTACTTGCATTTATTGCAACATGGATGAGCAATGGATATTAAGCATCTCAATTATTTTCTGCATTTGTGTGACAGCCGGAACTTCAGCAAAACGGCTGCCGCAGTCCATATCAGCCCCTCGGCCTTGAGCCGCATTATTCAGCGGCTGGAAGATGAGATCGGTCAGGCGCTGTTTATCCGTAACAATAAAGCCGTGAGCCTGACGCCGGCCGGTGAAACCTTACTCCCGGTTGCGATGCAGATTGTCTCAGACTGGCAAACCATCAAGACAACATTGCGAGATGATGAAGCCTTACTCAAGGGTAAGCTGACGCTGTTCTGCTCCGTCACCGCCAGTTACAGTCACCTGCCCGATCTCCTGGCACGGTTTCGCCAGCAGTATCCCAACATCGAAATTCAGCTGATCACCGGTGACCCGGCCCAGGCGATTGAAAAGGTATTAGATGGCAATGCAGACATCGCCATTGCTGCGAAAGAAGACAGGATGGCGGCCTCCCTGGTCTTCAAACCCATCGACAGGGTCTCCCTGTCCGTGATCGCGCCCAAATTTAACCCAACCGGGGCAAGTTTTGTCGGCGAGAACGTCGACTGGGCCAACACGCCCTTGATCCTGCCCGAGTCCGGTACTGCCCGGACCCTGGCCAACCAATGGCTGGCAGCCAAACACATCCGACCGAATATTTACGCCCAGATTGCCGGCCATGAAGCGATTGTCAGTATGGTGGCGCTCGGATATGGCATCGGGGTGGCCCCCGATGTAGTGATCGATAACAGCCCGGTGAAGGATAAAGTAGAACGCCTTAAATCCGAATCGGTAGCCGCTATGGAACTTGGGCTGTGTTGCCTGAAAAATCGAGCCACAGAGCCCCTAACGCAAGCAATGCTGGCACTTATTGGTTAACGTACCGTCGTCGGCCGTACCGCAAATCACTCGAGACCAAAGGGCTTGCGGGAGCGTTAAACGCAAAAAAGCCCCGCTATTTCTAGCGAGGCTTTCGAAGAAGTGGCGGAGCGGACGGGACTCGAACCCGCGACCCCCGGCGTGACAGGCCGGTATTCTAACCAACTGAACTACCGCTCCACACGGCACCTAATCGAAGTCTTATTGTTGATGCTTCAATCAAGT